>CANKPO010000073.1 GCA_947484535.1 Caulobacteraceae bacterium | reverse complement strand
CGCCGCGCATGCCCTTTTCCGCCGGAGTCAGCTCAAGCTTGGCACCCAAGAGGGCCAGCATCTTGCGGCGCTCGATGGACATGCTTTCGGGCATGACCAGGATCAGGGGATAGCCCTTGGCCGCGCAGACAAAGGCCAGCGCAATGCCGGTATTGCCGGAGGTCGGCTCAACGATTGTGGTGCCCGGCTTGATCAGACCCTGATGCTCCAAAGACGCGATCATCGAGGCACCGAGGCGGTCCTTAACGCTGGCGATGGGGTTGAAAAATTCTAGCTTGGCCAGCACCTCACCCTTAGGCTTGAGCTCAGCGGTCAGGCGCGGCAGACGCACCAAGGGGGTGTCACCGATGGTGTCGATGATGGAGTCGTAGACGCGCCCCCGACCGGCTCGGCGGTACTGTGCGGCGTCATAGCCGTTGTCGTGAGAAGACGAAGACATGGTGGTGTTCTCGCAAATGAATCTTGGCCCAATGGTGATCACCTTATCAGGCTTGCACAGCTTGTCTCGCAGATTGGCAGGCTAACACCATCTGACGCAGCAGGTGGCGTTCGAGAAAGGCCACGACCGGAACCGCAACCCCGTCTCCGACAAGGGTCAGGGCCGCCGCCGCACCCTTGGGCAGGAGATAATCATCGCCAAGCCCCATCAGCCTTGCCCCCTCGCGCGGTGACATCAGCCTTGTGCGCAGGGCGGGCTCTTCGAAGGCCGGGTCAATCACCACCACGGTCTGACGCGAGGACCCACCCCGCGCCGTGCGAAGGCAGCCTGCAAGCCCATCAAACCGCACCTCAGCGCGCTGCTGCGAGCGGCCCTGCTCTTGCCGGGTTCGCCGAAAGAGCGCGCCCACCTGCCGCTGCCCATCGCCCCTCGCCTGCGCCATCGCCTGATCCAGACGACGGCGATGGAGCGGGGCCATGAGGGCCAGTATCCGTTGGGTCTGATCTGGCGAATGCCAAGTGACTTGATGGTCAGGCTCAAGCAGGTCGCCCAAGGCTGTATTTCGCGCGTCAGGTTCCGGCAGATTCCACCACCGCCAATGGGGCTTGAGGGCCTTGGGCAATCGCTCGGCGGCCAAGCAGGCACTGGGGCCATGCCAAGGCCCGGGCCCTTGCGTGGCCGGACCTTCCGACCGCGTGGCGATCAGGAACAGACGAGGCCGGGACTGGGGAACAAAATGGGCGGCATTGATCTCAAGCGCCCCGAACCGATAGTGCCGAGACGCTAGGGCTTCACAGATGGCGGTAAAGTCCTGCCCGCCGCGCGAGGTCAAAAGGCCGACGACATTTTCGATGACAATGACGCCAGGCGCTCTGCCCTGATCATCCAAGGCCTCAATGAGCCGCCAAAAGCCCCAGAAGGCTGAGGATCTTTGCCCCGAAAGGCCCGCGCGAGGGCCAGCGAGGCTCAGGTCCTGACAGGGCGACGAGGCCCAGACCAGATCGGCGGTGCCGGGAAGATCGTCTGGCTTTAGATCCCAGACATTGGCCTCAATCAGATCCCCCTCACCCCAGTTGGCGCGATAGGCGGCGGCTTTTGATGGGTCAAGGTCATTGGCAAGACGACAGGTCCAGTCCGGCCCCAGCCCCGCACGCGCCATCCCGCCCCCGGCGAAGAACTCATAGAAGCTAAAGGGGGTGCGACTCATGGGACCAGTCTAGGCCCTTGCCCGCGCACGAGGAAGTCGCACGCCCCCCACACATCCGTGTTTCCCGCGAAGGCGGGGAACTGGAGAGAGGGCAGATGAAGCCCCCTACCCCGGCTTTGCCGGTACTTCCCCCAGAGGGGGAAGATTTACCGTGACAGGTCTTCCCCCTTTGGGGGAAGTACCCGCGCAGCGGGGGTAGGGGGTAATAAGAACAATCCTAAACTACAGAACCTCGAACAGGCCCGCAGCGCCCATGCCGCCACCGATGCACATGGTCACAACAGCCAGCTTGGCCCCGCGACGCTTGCCTTCCATCAGCACGTGGCCGGTGCAGCGCGTGCCGGTCATGCCGAAGGGGTGGCCAATGGCGATGGAGCCGCCATTGACATTGTACTTCTCAGGATCGATGCCGAGCTTGTCGCGGCTATAGAGGCACTGAGACGCAAAGGCTTCATTCAGCTCCCAAAGGTCGATGTCTTGGACGCTCAGGCCGTGGCGCGACAGAAGCTTTGGCACGGCAAAGACCGGACCAATGCCCATCTCGTCGGGCTCACAACCAGCAACCGCAAAGCCCCGGAACAGACCCAAGGGCTCAAGGCCGCGCTTTTCGGCTTCCTTGGCATCCATCAGCACCACAGCCGCAGCACCGTCTGACAGTTGCGAGGCATTACCGGCAGTGACGAAATTGCCTTCGCCCTTGACCGGCTTCAAGGCGGACAGGCCCTCAAGGGTCGTGTCGGCGCGGTTGCACTCGTCCTTGTCGACCACATAATCGACGATGGATTCTTCGCCGGTCGCCTTGTTGAAGCTCTTCATCTTGGTCGCCATCGGGACGATTTCGTCGTTGAAGAGGCCCGTGGCCTGCGCTGCGGCAATGAGCTGCTGCGAGCGGAAGGCATATTCGTCCTGATAGTCACGGCTGACATTATAGCGCTTGGCCACGATGTCGGCGGTGTCGATCATGGCCATCCATAGGGCGGGATGTTCCTGCATCAGCTTTTCTTCGGTGTAGCGATGGGTGTTCATCGCACCGCTCATCTGAACCAGCGAGATCGACTCCACGCCGCCGCCGATGGCCACAGTCGCGCCCTCGTTCTTGATATAGTGGGCCGCCGAGGCGATGGCCTGAAGGCCTGACGAGCAGAAACGGTTGATGGTCGTGCCCGAGGTGGTGACAGGCAGACCTGCCCAGAGGGCGGCATTACGGGCGACATTGCTGCCGGTCGCGCCTTCAGGACCACCGCAGCCTAGGATCACGTCCTCGACTTCAGCCGGGTCGATCTTGGCGCGGGCCACGGCATGCTGGATCACGTGGCCAGCCATCGCCGCTCCGTGAGTATTGTTAAACCCACCGCGACCGGCCTTGGCCAGGCCTGTGCGAGCATAGGAAACGACGACGACATCACCCATGGGAAATTCCTCTAAAGCTCAAATTGAGCAAACGCTTGAATGGACAGCGGGGCGCACCCTAGGGGATGGATCTGGCGATCACTAGATGCCGCTTACGTAAACGTAAAGATTATCTACTCGCCGAAGCCTTCGCCCGGCTCGAGGGGTTCCATACGGATCAGACGCGAGTCGAGCACACCGGCGGTGCGGTGAGCGACGACCACGCGATAGTGGGGATCGGTGACCATCTCAAGGAAGGCCCCCGCCGTCGGATAGTGGGCGATGAAGGCCAGGTCCCAGTGCTCCTCCAAGGGCCCCGTCAGCACGACCTGCGGCTTACCGGCCCAGATCTGATGGCCGCCAACGCGCTTAAAGATCTCCGCACTTTCGCGGCCATAGGCGCGATAGGCCTCAAGGCCAGAATGCCCCTTGCCATGCAGAGGATGGTCTTCGGGATAGATCGCCAGATCACGCAGGCGAACCAGATTGAGCATGTGAACCGGCTGGTCCCTGGGCAGGGCCTTGAACTGGTTGAACTGCTCGCGAGTCGGGTCGATGGAGCCGGATGGATCAACAGACATGGCGATAACCTCCTTGGATGATTTCGCAGGAGGTTACGAGATCAGGCCGGGCCTTTCGAGCCCTGTTCGTCAGCAGGCGTCAATCGGGCCACAGATCCTGCACCGAACCCTTGCGGTTCAGCATGTGGGTGGCGCGTTTGATCACCGTCAGCAACCGTTCAGTGCGCGCCGCCTGATCATAGGTCACGCCGCCGCGCGCCAGACCCTCCAGCATGAACCGGGCCAGATCGCGGGTTGTTTGGAACCGAGGGCCCGCCCCCGCACTGACCATCGCCGTCGATTGGCCGCCAATCTGTGCGCGGTCAAAGGCCTCTTGGGCGGACGCCAGACAGGCGCGGACCGTGGCATCGGTGCGGGCCACAGCCTCCAGCTCGGCAAAGGCGATATAGGGCACGGTATGGAGCAGATGCCAGTAGGACTCGATGGCGTGTTCGCTGACATCTTCGCCCGGCGCAATATCTTGCGCCGCCGCTTCAAACAGAGCGTTGCGTCGCGTCTGGATGTGGCCGATGGCAGCCTCGACCAGATCTTCGCGCGAGACAAAATGATAGAGCATTGCCCCGCGCGTCAGGTCCGCCGCCTCAGCAATCTTGGCATTGTTGGCCGCGTGATAGCCGATCTCGGCAAACAGGGTCATGGCGGCATCCAGAATGCGCGCGCGGGTTCTTAAGGACTTGGGCGTGTCCCTAGCCGAACTGCTGATCTCTGCGCCGTCACCCGCCTGCCGTTTCAATGTCTGATCCACCTGCCGTCACAAGGCGCCGCTGCCCCCCGGTAGATAGGGGTCATACACGCCTGATCCAAGCTCACCAGAGCCGGAAAGAAACCAAAGTCGCTATTTCACAAAACAGACATGCAATCAGCTTAGGCAGTCGTAGACTGCCCATCGGCTGGGCAGACCTGCACAACGGACCGCCTCATGACGTCAGACGTCCCCACCCACAGTTTTCGATCCGTCTTTATCTCAGATGTTCATCTGGGCACGCGTGGCTGTCAGGCCGAACTGCTGCTGGACTTCATTCGCAGCATGGAATGCGAACAGCTCTATCTGGTTGGGGACATTATAGACGGCTGGAAGCTCAAGGGCGGTTGGCACTGGCCTCAGGCCCATAATGATGTGGTTCAAAAGGTTCTGCGCATGGCCCGCAAGGGCACGGCGGTGATCTATGTGCCCGGCAATCATGATGAGGTCGCGCGAGACTATTGCGGCGTCCATTTTGGCGGCTTGGTGATTGCTCGCGATGCGATCCATACCACGGCTGACGGACGGACCTTCTTGGTCACCCATGGCGACGAGTTCGACGGGGTTGTGCAGCATGCCAAGTGGCTCGCCTTCCTTGGCGATTGGTCCTATAGAACCATCCTTATGCTGAACACTCTGTTCAACCATGCGCGACGTAAGATGGGCTTTGGCTATTGGAGCCTGTCGGCCTTCCTGAAGGGCAAAGTGAAGAACGCCTTGCAATTCATCGAGAACTTTGAAGGCGCGGTTGCCGATGAGGCCCGTCGTCGCGGTGTCGACGGCGTGATCTGCGGCCATATTCACAAGGCCGAAATGCGTGATATTGACGGCATCACCTATATAAATGACGGTGATTGGGTGGAGAGCTGCACCGCGCTTGTCGAGCATATGGACGGACGGCTTGAACTGTTGGAGTGGGCCAAGATGCGGTCATGGTCGATGATTGAGCGCACGTCGGATCGGACCACGCGTCCGGCCCTCGGCGACCGAGCCACAGCCTAATGCGGATCCTGCTGGCCACCGATGCTTGGGAGCCTCAGGTCAATGGGGTCGTGCGTACGCTGACGCGCACCATCGCCGAATGCCGCGCCATGGGCCATCAGGTCGACGTGATCTCGCCAGACCAGTTCAAGACCTTCCCTCTGCCGATGTATCCCGAAATCAAGCTGGCCATGGGGGCCTATGAACCGATCCAAGACCGGTTCAAGTCCTTTGAGCCTGAAGCCATTCATATCGCCACCGAAGGCCCCATCGGCCTGGCGGCGCGGCGGATCTGCCTGGAATGGAAGCTGCCCTTTACCACCAGCTACCACACCAAATTCCCGGAATATGTCTCCGCCCGCGTGCCCCTGCCGCTGGCTGCAGGCTATGCCTATATGCGCTGGTTCCACGAGCCGTCAGGACGCCTGATGGTGGCCACACCGACCTTTCGCGACGAGCTTGTGGCGCGGGGTTTTCACAATATCTCGCCCTGGACACGGGGCGTCGATACCGACCTCTTCCGTCCCATCGGTATGGATGGCCGCGAGGGGGTTTACGGCGACCTGCCCCGTCCGATCTGGCTCAATGTCGGTCGAATTGCGGTGGAAAAGAACATCGAAACCTTCTTGGAACTGGACCTTCCGGGCACCAAGGTCATTGTCGGTGACGGCCCTCAGCGCGAGGAACTCGAAGCCAAATATCCCGGCGCAGTCTTTCTCGGCGCCAAGTTTGGCGATGAACTGGCCGCCCATTTTGCCGATGCGGACTGTTTTGTCTTCCCGTCCCTGACCGACACCTTCGGTCTGGTGATCCTCGAGGCCATGGGCTGCGGAACGCCGGTCGCGGGCTTTCCTGCACCCGGTCCGATCGACATCATTCCCGGCTCTGGCGCAGGCGTCATCGCCGCCGATGAGAGCCTTGAAGCCATGCAGACGGCCTGCTTGGAGTGTCTCAAGCTCGACCGCAAGGATGTTCGCGCCTTTGCCATGACCTATAGCTGGCGCGCCTCGACCGAAGAATTCATCCGCAATCTGGAGCCCTATCCAGAACCCGAAAAGGCCCGCTTCTGGCGCCGTCTTCGCCGCATGGCTCGCCTGCG
>CANKPO010000072.1 GCA_947484535.1 Caulobacteraceae bacterium | reverse complement strand
CTGTCCATCGGCAGCCGCATGGAGCCATCGCAGGCAAAACTGAACTGACAGCCGCCGCGATTATCCGCGCGCTGGAACACGACGGCGCAGATGGTCTTGGGAAAGGCGGGATGGCGTACACGGTTGAGCACAACCTGTGCCACGGCCGCTTGGCCGGATGGGGTTTCCCCACGCGCCTCGTAATAGACCGCTTGGGTCAGGCAATCCAAGTCCCGCGCGCCGGTCAGGGCGTTGAACCGGCCCCCGCGCAGAGGCGGAAGGCTTAGGCGGGTCGTCTCGCTATAGCTTGCCCGCATCAGCAGACCTCGCGCATCGATCCGACCTTGCGACCGGCTATCGGTGGTCGAGCGTCGCTCAAGACGCAAGGCGAACAGGGCCGCTTGACGCTCTTGGTCAATGTCTGTGGCCACAAAATTTCGGTCGTGTCGGCGCGCAATATGCAAGGCACCGGCGTCGGCCATTCCAGCCCGCTCGGTCAATGCTGTGTCTGAAAAGCCCGACGATGCGGCTTCAGCAAGGCGTTCGATCTTGGCATGGCTTGAGGCCGTTTGTGCCAGCCCACCAGCGAGGTAAAGGCCACCGAGCGCCAGTCCGAAAGCCGATCCCATTGAGGCGGCGACGACCAGCGCGCGCAGATCAGCGCGAGCTTCAGTTACAAGGGTCAAAACTGTCTTATCCTGTACGGCGAGGGCCAGTGCGCCCCCCTGTAGTCGATGCCAAAACCCGATCTCTCTAAGGCCTTGATACCGGTGGCTGAACCCACTTGGGGTCCGAACCGCAGTCCGTCTTATGACGTCTTTATGTCAGTCCTGAGGCAGACTCGCAACCGCTTGGCTCATTTCTAGTCCGCCCAGAGTCGCAAGCTGAAACCGGCCAATCCGAATTTTTTCAGCCCAATCAGTGACTTATAAGATAGTTTTTACACGTTTAAATCGTGGAAATAAATTGGGGACAACCCTCTTATCCACAAGGAATTTGGCCTTCCCTTCGAGAATCAGGGGGCGAATCGAGAATCGGTTAAGCGCGTTTGGCTTGGCGCTGAGCCTGTCGCGGAGTGGAAGGGGAAAGACCTAACGCGTCCTTGCGAGGTTTGAAACAAGCAAGGCCCTCACCCAACCCTCTCCCTCAGGGAGAGGGCTAAGAACGTAAAAGCCCTCGCCCCCTTGGGGGAGAGGGTTGGGTGAGGGGGTCATCCCCTGCCCCCTCCGCGTCATTGCGAGCGCAGCGAAGCAACCCAGGGGACTGACACGGGCCGGAGTTGATGATCCCCTAGGTTGCTTCGGCGCGGTGCGCCTCGCAATGACGCGGCAGGGAGTGGGGGCAGCGGGTCACTTCCCCTCTGTGTGTAAGGGTCTGGGTCCCCGCCTGCGCGGCGAAGACGGGGGCAAGAAAACAAACAAGGCCCTCACCCAACCCTCTCCCACAGGGAGATGGCTAAGTAAGAAAAGCCCTTTCCCCCCTTGAGGGGGAGAGGGTTGGGAGTGGGGGGTGTTCATCCACCGCCCTACCCCTTAACTATCCAAGAAGCTCCGCAATTTCCGTGAGCGGCTGGGGTGCTTGAGCTTGCGCAGGGCCTTGGCTTCGATCTGCCGGATACGTTCGCGGGTGACGCTGAACTGTTGACCGACCTCTTCGAGCGTGTGGTCGGTGTTCATGCCGATACCAAAACGCATGCGTAGGACCCGCTCTTCACGCGGGGTCAGCGAGGCTAGAACCCGCGTGGTGGTTTCGCGCAGATTGCTCTGGATGGCCGCGTCGATGGGCAGGACGGCGTTCTTGTCCTCGATGAAGTCACCCAGGTGGCTGTCTTCCTCATCCCCGATGGGGGTTTCGAGAGAGATGGGCTCCTTAGCGATCTTGAGGACCTTGCGGACCTTTTCCAGCGGCATGGCCAGCTTTTCGGCCAGTTCTTCCGGCGTCGGCTCACGGCCGATCTCGTGCAGCATCTGACGGCTGGTGCGGACGATCTTGTTGATCGTCTCGATCATATGGACCGGGATGCGGATGGTGCGGGCCTGGTCGGCAATCGAGCGGGTGATGGCCTGACGGATCCACCAGGTCGCATAGGTCGAGAACTTATAGCCCCGGCGATACTCGAACTTATCGACCGCCTTCATCAGGCCGATATTGCCTTCCTGAATGAGGTCGAGGAACTGCAGGCCGCGATTGGTATATTTCTTGGCGATGGAGATGACGAGGCGCAGATTGGCCTCGACCATTTCCTTCTTGGCCTGACGGGCCTCGCGCTCGCCCTTCTGGACAGTCTGGACGATGCGGCGATAGTCGTCGATGGGCACGCCGGTCTCGGTGGCCAGCACGGCGATCTCTTGGCGGATATCGCTGATCTGACCCGCGTCGTTCTCGGCGAACTTGGTCCAGCGCACGCCCAGTTCACGGACCTTCTCGTGCCAGTTGGGGTCAAGCTCGGTGCCGTAATAGGCCTTGAGGAATTCAGGACGCGAGATGCCGTAGGAATCGGCCAGGCGCAGCAGACGCCCTTCCAGAGCAATCAAACGCCGATTGATGGCGTAGAGCTGGTCGACCAGAGCCTCAATACGGTTATTGTTCAGCTTCAAGGTCTTGAGGTGCTGAATGATCACCGCCGAGCGGGCCTCATAGCCCTTGCGGTCGGCGTCCGGCAGGTCTTCACCGCGCAGGCGGCTCATGACCAGCTTTTCTTGCAGCTTGCGGAAGGCTTCAAACTCGCTGGCAATGGCGTCCAGGACAACCATCACGCCTTCGCGCAGTTCGCCTTCCATGGCCGAGACGGTGGGGCCTGCCCCATCATCAAAATCATCGTCGTCGCCGTCGCCATCACCCTCGCCCATCATGGGCTCAGGCTGGGGACCGGCTTCAAGGGCCGCCGCAGCAGCCTCTTCAGCGACCACAGCAGCAGCCGCACCCATGACGCCGCCATAGGTCTGTTCAAGGTCGATGACTTCACGCAGAAGAATGCGGCCGGTGCCCAGCTCTTCGCGCCAGACCATGATGGCTTCGAAGGTCAGGGCGCTTTCGCACAGACCCCGGATCATGGTGTCGCGGCCAGCCTCGATCCGCTTGGCAATGGCGATTTCGCCTTCACGCGACAGAAGCTCAACCGAACCCATTTCGCGCAGATACATCCGGACCGGATCGTCCGTGCGGTCAAAGGCGTCAGGCTTGGTGGTTTCGATGACGGCGGCTTCTTCGCGCACCACCACTTCGCCGCCCTCGGCATCCTCTTCGGCCTCAACCACGTTGACGCCCATCTCGCTGAGCATGGCGAGGGTGTCTTCAATCTGCTCAGAGGTTACTTCCTCAGACGGGAGGACCTTGTTCAGCTCGTCCATGGTCACATAACCACGGGTCTTGGCCTGCTTGATGAAGCGCTTTACGCCCGCATCGGTGAGGTCGAGCAAGGGACCGTCGGAATTGGATTCGGTTTCTTGCGTCTCAGCCGTATTGCTCATGTGCATCTCCGGTCCTGACGGCGCGCAGCACGCGTCAGGAAAATGGCTAAAGGCGGCCCGTCAAGGCCCCTGCGCTCAGGGATCGACGTCCGTCCAAAAGGTTCCAGTCTTGATCGCACGACGTAGACCGTCTCGCTCCAGCTTCAACCGTATGAATTCAGCCGCGTCGGAAACGTCAGCGCCATCGCCCGAACCCAGTCCGGATTTTGCCGCCAATAGGGCACGTTCCAGCGCAGCCATTCGGATGAGACCATCGAAGGCGTGCGACCATTGGGACTTAGCATCTGCGAGCGAAGCATCCTGGTTCAGGAAAGGGGCACCTGCATTGAGGGCCGCCTTATCGATCTCGCTCAGCAAAATACTGAATCCTACAGACGCCAGATGGCGTGTGAGGGCCTCTGTGTCAAGAACGTCACTGTCCAGACGCAGACGAATGATTTCTTTCGCCAAGTCGTCCAACGCCGGATCGCCAAAACCTTGGACCTGCAAAACCTCTAAAACCGGGTCAAGCCAGCCGGGATTGAGCAGTGCAGCTTGGGCCACAGCCGCCACCAAAGGATCCAATGACGCCGACAAACGCCGCGCCGCCGCGCGCCCCTCTTGGGTATTGATCAGGGGCGGGACATAGGGCCCAGAGCCTGGCTTTCGCGGCACGAACGGCGCGCGTGCACCTCGGTTCTGGCCATAGCCGCCCTGCCCTACGCCTTGAGCGGGTGCATTCAGCGCATCGACGCGTCGCAAGAGGTCATTGCGATATTCTTGCGACAGGTCCTTGTCTTGGATGGTCGCCGCAGCAGCTCTGAGCCGCGCCTTGAGCCCCGCTCGCCGCTCTGGCGTATCGAGCGGCTCAGCATCGCGTTGCAGAGCAAACAGGGCCTCGACAAACGGCACAGTCTGGGACAGTTGCGCCTTGAGCGCCGCCGCCCCCTGCTCACGCAGCACGTCATCCGGGTCCTTGCCGCCGGTGACGATGGCAAAGCGGAGGGACCGACCAGCTTTGAGAAGCGGCATAGCCCGCTCGATGGAGCGTGCAGCCGCCCGCTGCCCTGCTCCATCGCCGTCAAAGCAAAGGGTCGGTTCGGGATGGAGCCGCCAGAGCCGCTCCATCTGCTGTTCGGTCAGGGCCGTGCCCATCGGGGCCACAGCGGCCACGCCTGCGCGCTGACAGGCAATAACGTCCATATAGCCTTCCACCACCACCAGCCCGACATCGACCGGCCCGCCGGTCGAGGCCGCCCCAACCGAGCCCGTGGAGAGAAGCTTGCGCGCCTCAAACAGGCCATAGAGCAGGTCGCCCTTATGAAAGATGTCCGTCTCTGGACCGTTGAGATATTTGGCCCGCGCTTGAGGATCCAGCGCCCGCCCGCCGAACGAGACCACCTTGCCCCTCGGATCGGTGATCGGGAACATGATGCGGTCGCGGAACCGGTCATAGGGCGCGCCGCCATCTTCGGGCGCGATCAAGAGACCGGCCTCGACCAGCTCGCGCGGCTGGGCCCCCTTGGCGACCAGATAGTCCTTCAGGGCCGTGCGACCGGCAGGCGCATAGCCAATGCCAAAGCGGGTGCGCTCGGCCTCTGGCAGGGCGCGGCGATCCAGATAGGCCCGCGCCTCGGTGCCGACCGGGCGGCGCAGCTCGGCCTCATACCAGGCCGCCGCTAGGACCAGCCAATCGGTCAGAGACTGTTGCTGTTTTTCTCGCTGAATGGCTTGCGGGTCTTGAGCGGGCAAGGGCACGCCCGCCTCACCGGCCAAGCGTTCGACCGCCTCCATAAAGCTAAGCCGTTCGGTTTCTTGCAGGAAGCTAATCAGATCGCCATGTTTTCCGCTGGAAAAACAGTGATAGAAGCCCTTGTCATCATTGACGAAAAAGGACGGCGATTTTTCCTTGGTGAAGGGTGACAGGCCCGCATACTCACGCCCCTGCCGCCGCAGCTTCACCGTTTTTCCGATCACATCGGACAGGCGAAGGCGGGACTTGATCTCATCAAGGAAGCGGTCATCAAAGCGCACGGCGAGACTATAGCGCCGCTTGCGCGGGGCTGCACCCCCCCTCGGCCATCAGACGCTCGACCATGGCGACCCAATCGGGCACCTCAGAGATCGAGGCCAGTTGCATATAGCGCGGATGGTCCACGGGCGGGTCTGCCATCTCGTGCGCCCAGGTCATGACATAGGGGATATAGGCCGCCCAAGCGCCCGCCGCGATCGGGGGCAAGATGTCGGACTTGACCGAATTGCCGACCATCACAGCGCGGTCTGCTCCCGGCCCATGGCGCGAGAAGATGGCGCTGTAGCAGGCGGGGGTCTTTTCCGAGACCACCTCGACGCCGTGAAACAGCTCACCAAGGCCTGACCTCGCCAGCTTGTTTTCTTGGTCGAACAGATCGCCCTTAGTGATCAGCACCAGACGCCAGCGCGCCGACAGGGCGTTCAAGGCCGCCTCCACCCCCGGCAACGGCTCGACCGGATGGGACAGCATTTCGCGGCCCGCCGCCAAGACCTCGCGCGTCACCGCCGCCGGAATATCCCCGCCGGTCAGGTCTAGCGCCGTCTCCAGCATGGATAGGGTAAAGCCCTTAATGCCGTAGCCATAGAACTGAAGGTTCTTGCGCTCCATCGCCGCCAACCGCTCCAGCAGATGGTCCTCATCGGCCCAAGGCTTGAGCAGGTCCGCAAATCGTGCCTGAGTCAGCCGAAACACCGTCTCATTGTGCCAAAGCGTATCGTCAGCATCGATGCCGACTGTGGTGATGGTCATGAGGAAGCCTTTTGCATGTTGCCGCCTCTATAGAACAGTCGATTGGCCTCGTCATGGCTTGACCCGAGGCCGCCTCGCCCCTAGTAACGCCTCCGTTTGTCCGGCGGGGCGATTTCCTGCCGATTCCATGACATAGTGCCCGTCAGGACGACCGTTTGGCCGCCCATTGCCGTGCCCAGTCGCAACCGGAGGCGCTTGATACATGACCGCAAAGCTGATGTCTGGCGCAACGGGCGTT
>CANKPO010000071.1 GCA_947484535.1 Caulobacteraceae bacterium | reverse complement strand
GGAACCTATGAGGCCGTGTGGAAACAGCCCGCCGTCGGCAATATGGCCATCCGCTTAGCGCCTCACCTTTCGAGTGGCAGTTTGGACAAGGAGCCCACAACGCAGTCCCTGGAACCCGGCAAGATCATCAAGCGCTGGTCGGTCAAGGGCGGTGCCCCCTTGGATCAACAGACCCTCACCGTTGAAGGGCTTTCGGAGTCTGTCACCGACGTTCTGGTCAGCGTCACCTCACCAGGCGGCAAGACCATCACCGCCGTCCTGCGTCCCTCGGCACCGTCCATGGTGCTGGGCCTTAGCGAACCGAAGGGACTGTCGACCCCGGCCTATCTGCGACTAGGGTTCGAGCACATACTGTCTGGCTTTGATCATCTTCTGTTTGTCCTAGGCCTTCTGTTGCTGGTCGGAACCAACTGGAAGATCCTTCAGACTGTAACGGCCTTTACCGTCGCCCACAGCATCACCTTGGCGCTGGCAGCATTGGATCTAGTTCAGGTCCCAAGCGCCCTGATCGAGGCCCTGATCGCCCTCAGCATCATGTTTGTCGCCTATGAGCTGATCCCTAGGAAAGACGTTTCCAGCACCCTTACCCGCCAGAAGCCATGGCTTGTCGCCTTCATGTTCGGCCTGCTCCACGGCCTTGCCTTCGCCGGAACCCTAAGCTCTGTTGGTCTACCCGCAGGCAGCACGGTACCCGCCCTGCTGCTATTCAATGTCGGGGTCGAGATCGGGCAGATGGTCTTTATCGCCCTCGCCATCGGCGTCATCATCGGCCTGCGCCGAGCCCGCACCTATCTTCCCGCCAGCTATGGGGCGGTTTCGACCTATGCACCGGCCTATGTGATTGGAGGATTGGCCAGTTACTGGCTGATCGAGCGGACCATCGCCGCTGTTTTGGTCCCGTAGGACCGATAACCCAGACGGCTGGAGGCCAGCCGTCTGGGGTCGTTAGGTCAGTCTATCTTAGAAGATTTCGAACAGACCGGCGCCGCCTTGGCCGCCACCGATACACATGGTCACAACACCCCACTTGGCGCCGCGACGACGACCTTCTTGCAGCAGGTGACCGGTGCAGCGTGCGCCCGTCATGCCGAAGGGGTGACCAATCGAGATCGAACCGCCATTGACATTGTACTTGGCAGGATCGATGCCGAGCTTGTCGCGGCTATAGAGGCACTGCGAGGCGAAGGCTTCGTTCAGTTCCCACAGGTCGATATCGTCAACCGTCAGGCCCTGACGCTTCAACAGCTTGGGCACGGCGAACACCGGACCAATGCCCATTTCGTCAGGCTCGCAACCGGCAGCGGCCCATGACACGAAGCGGCCCATCGGCTCAAGACCGCGACGCTCAGCTTCCTTGGCTTCCATCAGCACGACGGCGGCGGCACCATCGGACAACTGCGAGGCGTTACCGGCGGTGATGAACTTGCCCTCGCCCTTAACAGGCTGCAGCGAGGCCAGACCTTCGAGCGTGGTTTCAGGACGGTTGCACTCGTCACGATCGACAACGTAGTCCACCAAGCTCTCTTCCTTGGTTTCCTTGTTGACGACCTTCATCTTGGTCTCCATCGGCACGATTTCGTCGGCGAACAGGTTGGCCTTCTGGGCAGCGGCCATGCGGCGCTGAGATTCCAACGAATATTCGTCCTGATATTCACGGCTCAGGCCGTAACGCTCAGCCACGATATCGGCCGTGTCGATCATGGCCATGAAGATCGCAGGCGCGATGTTCGCCAGTTCAGGATCGATAGACTCGCGCGGCATACCGCCACCCTGGATCGAGATGCTTTCAACGCCGCCCGCGACGACGCAATCGGCATTGTCGCCCCGGATGTGGTTGGCGGCCATGGCGATGGACTGAAGGCCTGACGAGCAGAAACGGTTGATCGAGACGCCGCCCGTGGTCTTGGGCATGCCCGCCAGCAGAGCGGCCAGACGTGCGATGTTCGGCGCTGCGTGGGAATTGTTACCCAGATAGCAGTCTTCTACGAAGTCCACCTCAACGCCCGAGCGCGCCACAGCGTGCTTGATCGCATGGGCCGCCATCGACATGGGGGCAGTCACATTGAACCCGCCCCGGCCAGCCTTGGCCAGGCCCGTCCGGGCGTAAGAAACGATAACAGCGTCGCGCATAGATCTCTCCTGAGGTTTTCCCTAAGTGGCCAAACTATGACGGCTGACCCAAAGTTTGAAGCGGTAATCGCTGCTGGCCTGCGACCAATCCGAAGTAAAATACATTCCGAGAGGCAGTTGTCACCATTTTGGCCACATTGACAGGGTCTAAAGGGGGCAATCCACCCTCCCCTGTTAATCATCCACCAATCGCACTAAGTTAGCCTCCATGGTCAATCTTCGTCACCTATGGCTCAAACCTGCCTTGCTGGCCGTGACATTGCCTCTGCTGGCTGTGGCTGTTTCAGCCTGCGCGACCGTACCCGGCGGACAGGATCAGGCGGCCATTAGCGGTCTGCTCCGAGATCGGCAGGCCGTATCTATCCGCAAAGAGGACGCGGCATTGGCGCAGATGATGGCCAAGCCCATGACGCTGGACAGCGCCGTTCAGATGGCCATCGTGAATAGCCCACGCTTGGCACTGATCTATGGACAACTCGGTCTCGATCAGGCTGATATTCTAGAGGCCGTCGAGATCGCCAATCCGCACCTAGGTCTCAGCAGCTTGAGTGCCGGTGGCGGCAAGACCACAGCCCAGAGCCTAACCCTGCCCATAGCAGACCTGATCTTGATGCCCGCACGGCTAAAGTTGGCCCAGCAGGCCAGAGCCCGCGCCCGCTTCCAGTTGGCAAGTGCCCTGTTGGACGTGCAGTTAGATGTAGAATCGGCTTGGTATCAGGCCGTCGCCGCGGAGCAGACCGCGCTGATGCGAAACGCGGTTGCATCCGCCCTCCAAACCTCTGCCGATCTGGCCGAACGCTATTTCAACGCGGGCAATATTACAGAGCTGGATCTGAGCCATGAACAGGCCGCCGCCAGCCAAGCCCAGATCGCCGCGCAACAGGCTGCCGTGAGCGCTAAGGCGGCGCGGGCCAATCTGGACAATCTGATCGGCCTCAGCCCTAAAGATCAAGCTTGGTCACTTAGCTCAGCCTTGCCCCTACCGACCGAAAATGAAGACAGGCTCGATGAGCTTCAATCCTTGGCCCTGATCCACAATCTGTCTTTGATGGCGGCTGACCAAGACCTCTCAATATGGGATCAGGTAACCGCGACCCGGCGGGCGACCCAATGGCTGGGCGATACGGCGCTCGGATTTGAACGCGAGCGTGACCCTGAAGGCGTTCGCGCCAGCGGACCCAGCCTTGACCTTGAACTGCCGATCTTCAATCAAGGGCAGGCCAAGACAGCGCGCCTTAACGCCCAACGCGACCTTGCCAAGGCTCAATCGACGCAGATCCGATTGAACCTTGGCCACCAAATCGCTGCGCGGGCCGATGAACTCCAGCGCCGCCGTCAGGTGGTCGCTCTGCATAGCCGCGATCTGATCCCACAGCGCCAAACCATCGTCGCCCGCAGCCAAGAACAGCAAAACTATATGCTGCTCGGTGTCTTCGGACTGATTGAGGCCAAGACCCGCGAATATGAGGCCTATGAAGGCTATATCGAGGCGGTGCGCGACTTCTGGCTCGCGAGGGTGGAGCTGACCCGTTTGGTTGGAACAAGGCTGCCCAGCACGCCCGATACCCAAGAGGTGGGTCCAAGCGCGTACGACATTCTAGAGCCTGCAGGTTCAGCACCGATGATGACCCACCACGATCACGCAGGCCAACCATGACCATAAGCCGCCGCGACATCATGCTGGCCACAGGAACCGCAGCCCTAGCCGCCACAGCCGGACCGGTCAGCCGCGCCAATGCCGCAGACGCTCCATCGGATCGACGGTTCAAGCCAGTTAGAACCCTCAATGGCTGGACCCTGCCCTGGCGCATGAAGGACGGCGTCAAAGAGTTCCATCTGGTCGCTGAAGAGATCCAGCACAGCTTCGCGCCCGGATCAGAGGCGACCTGCTGGGGCTATAATGGCACGACGCCCGGCCCGACCATCGAGGCGGTCGAGGGTGACCGTGTCCGGATCTTTGTCACCAACCGACTCAAGGAACATACGACCGTCCATTGGCACGGCCTGATCTTGCCCAATGGCATGGACGGCGTTGGCGGGCTCAATCAGCCCCACATCCTACCCGGAGAGACCTTCGTCTATGAGTTCACCCTGCGCCAGCATGGCAGCCATATGTACCATCCCCATGCCGACGAGATGACCCAGCTGGCCTATGGCATGATGGGTCTGTTCATCATCCATCCCAAAGCAGGCGAAGCCGTGCCCGTCGATCGAGACTATGGTTTCATCCTGCATAACTGGGCCCTTCACCCCGGCACCTGGCGTCCTGACCCTTCGGTGATGGTCAATTTCGATCTTTGGAGCTTTAACTCAAAGGTCTTCCCCGCCATCGAACCCTTGGTGGCGCGCACCGGCGAGCGGGTTCGAATTCGGATCGGCAACCTGTCCATGTGGAACCATCCGGTCCATCTACACGGCGTCGAGTTTGTCGAAACCGGCTCCGACGGCGGGCGCTGGCCTCAATCTCAGTGGCGGCGCGAGGTGACCTCTACGGTCAGTGTCGGTCAGATGCGCGATATTGAGTTCACCGCTGTTCCCGGAGACTGGGCCCTTCATTGTCACATGTCCCACCACACCATGAACGCCATGGGCCACGACATTCCCAACCCGACCGGCGTCGATCAGTCTGGACTGGAAGAGCGGATCCAAAAGATCCTGCCCGGCTATATGGCCATGGGCCAGAACGGCATGGCCGAGCATCAAGAGCACACGGATGCAGGCCACCAAGGCCCGGCCAATACCCTGCCCATGATGGCCGGCAAGGGACCGTTCGGAAATCTGGAGATGGGCGGCATGTTCACCGTCCTCAAGGTGCGCGATGACATCCGCCCCGGTGACTATAGCGACCCCGGCTGGTACCGTCAGCCCAAGGGCACAGTCGCCAAACGGGTCAGCACAGACCCGGACTTTGGAACCCCACACCGCAAACCGACTTAGGATTGGACATATGACATGGGCACCCGTTTGAACCGATCCTTCGCCATTCTTGCCTTGGCATCGAGCCTCGCCGCGTCCGGCGCACTGGCTCAAGCGACAAAAGACCCTCATGCGGGCCACGACATGTCAAAGATGCAGATGCCGTCCCCGTCCAAGGGGGCCAAGCCCGGCAAGGCCCATGTCATGGTCATGCCTCTAGACGCGTCCACGCCCACCGATGGCGCGACCGTGAAAGGTTCTCCCCCGAACCTGTCGCTCACCCTCTCTCACGCGATGGTCTTCCGCTCAGTCCAACTTCGAACCGCCGCAGGTCAAAGGGTGCCGCTGAACGCCACCTTGCCTACCACCATGGTCAAGACGGTAACGATCCCGGTTCGCACCCTCTCGCCCGGGCAATATATCGTCGAATGGCGCGCCGAAAGCGGCCACGAGATGGTCGGGTCCTTTAGCTTTACGGTTCAATAGGACCCGGCCGCCTCGCCCTAGATGATCTGGCCCAGACGCGAGGCCGTATATTCGCCGCGATCCAGCACAACCGCACCATTGACGATGACCTTGTCGATGCCGGTAGCGTGGCGGACATAGCGGTTGGCTTCACCGGGGAAGTCGCCGACGAAGATCTCATCACCGCGCCCGACCGTCTCGGCATTGAAGATCACCACATCGGCGGCCTGCCCGATCTCGAGCGTGCCGCGTTCGCGAATGCCCCAATCCTTGGCCGGTTCGCCGGTCATGCGATAGATGGCCCGCTCGAGCGTCATCTTGCCGAAGGTGCGCACATAGCGCTCGAGCATGTCGGTCGTATCGCCCGCGCCGCAGAACTGGGTGACGTGAGCCCCGGCATCCGAAGCGCCGATGTGGATCAAGGGGTGGTCCAAGATCTGCGAGACCATTTCAGGGTCGGCATGGATGACATTGCGAATTTGGAACTCGGTCCGCAGGCCGTCGGTCACGGCGATATCGAGCAAAATATCGGGCACAGACTTGCCTGCCTCGGAGGCAATGTCACAGAGCTTACGCCCCAGATATTTCTCATTCTCAGGGGAATAGACCCGCCCGATCAGCATGTTCCAGAACAGAGGCAACATCCGGGCCGCATCGGCCACCAGAACCTCACGGGCGGCGGGATCCGCAAAACCGGCGAGACGCTCGGCCAAGGGCATCTGCATCAACCGGTCCCACTTGCGAAGGCCGTAGAGCAGAAACGAGGTTTCCGCCAAAATGATGTTCATATCAAAGCTGCGCGGCATGGACTGGCCAAAGACCTTGGCCCCGCGCTTTTGCTGCTCTTCCAGCTTGGCCAAGGACCGCTTCCAGTTCTCAGGTGCCACCGGGCTATAGGTGATCGGGGCAACCGAACAGAGCACGCCGCTGGCGAGACTGATATCGCCAAGTTCTTG
>CANKPO010000070.1 GCA_947484535.1 Caulobacteraceae bacterium | reverse complement strand
TTTCCTAATGCGGTGATGGATTAGAAAACAAGACCCGCTTCGGCCCTTCGGGCTACTTCTCCCAGAGAGGGAAGAGCGCGAAATGTAAATCTTCCCCCTCTGGGGGAAGTACCGGCGAAGCCGGGGTAGGGGGTCTTTCGCTTAGATCCCATTACCCCCGCGCCAAGTTCCCCGCGAAAGCGGGGATCCAGCCGGGCCGTTCTTCCGTCAGAGTGAAGATTTCTGGGTCCCCGCCTTCGCGGGGAAGCGGGAAAAAAGACAACAAGACCCCCTTCGGCCCTTCGGGCCACTTCCCCCAGTGGGGGAAGATCTTGGATCGTTAAATCTTCCCCCTCTGGGGGAAGTACCGGCGAAGCCGGGGTAGGGGGCTGCCTACCCCTTGGCCTTATCAATCGCCTTGGCCGCGTTCCACAGATCATCCATCTCGGCCAAATCAGACTGATCGGGCGTTCGACCCTGCGCCGCAAGAGATTGCTCTATATAACTGAAACGCCTCACAAACTTAGCATTGGCACTGCGCAAAGCATCTTCGGGCTCGACGTCCAATTTACGGGCCAGATTAGCCACCACGAACAGAAGATCACCCAGTTCCTCGCGCGCCTTAGCCTGATCCCCAGCGTCGATCTCGACCTCTAGCTCGGCCAGCTCTTCGCGCAATTTGGCAAGGACCTCGGTTATGTTGGGCCAGTCAAAGCCCACGCGAGCCGCCCGCTTGGTGAGCTTGACCGCCCGGGTCATGGCGGGCAGGCTGGCGGGGATGTCATCGAGGAGGCTGTTGGCCTTGCCCTTGGCGGCCCGCTCGCTGGCCTTGATCACTTCCCAGGCGTCGGTTTGCTCAGCCGAGGTTCGACCATCGGCCTGTCCAAACACATGGGGATGACGGCGCAGCATCTTGTCGCAAATGGCCTGAGCGACATCGGCAAAGTCGAACGCACCCTGTTCCTGCGCCATCTGGGCATGGAACACGGCCTGAAACAAAAGGTCGCCCAGCTCGTCGCGAAGATCGCCCATGTCACCGCGCTCAATGGCGTCGGCCACCTCATAGGCCTCTTCCACCGTATAGGGGGCGATGGTGGCGAAGGTCTGTTCCAGATCCCAAGGGCAGCCACCGACAGGATCGCGCAGGCGGCGCATGATCTCGATCAGTTGGAACAGCGGGTGTTGATCATCCTTGGGCCGGGCCAAAGGGTTCGTCGTCATAGGACTATGCGCTTTCCTTGGGCGTTTGCGCCTCATCGCGCTGGCGCAAGGCCTCACGAATGGCGCTGTGGCGGGTCGCGTCCAAGCCATAGTCCTTGAAGGTCCAGGCCGCGATAAGGGCCAATAGGCCAGGAACAACTCCGTAGAGGACCTGCAGACCAAGCAAGGCTTCAGGTGAATTGTCTGTACCGCCTGCCTTGAACCCCATGGCATCTAGGCCAAAATAGGTCACACCGACCGCCAAGGCATAGCCAATCTTGCTGGTCCCCGCCAGCACCGCATAGAGCAGGCCCGTGCGGTCTATGCTCGTGTTCAACCGTTCCTCATCGCCAACATCGGCCAGCATTGAGCGCAGCAAGACCCCGGCCGCCGCATAGGGCAGACCGGCGAGGAAAAGGCCAACCGCCATGAAGGGCAGGGATATGGAGGGCCAAAAGACCAGGGCACTTTGGGTGACAGCATAGACGATCGAGGCGACAATCAGAGCCTTGTGCTTTCCAATGGCGTTGCTGAGCCTTGACCATAGAGGCGCGCCAATCAGAGCCGCGATGAAATAGATCAACAGCATCAGACCCGCTTCGGTCTTGTTCAGGTTTTTCACCTGCTCAAAAAAGAAGAAAAACAGAGCGCCCGTAATGCCGGGGGCGAGCCCCAAGGTTAGGTCGGCCAGCATGATCCGCCGAACGGAGTCGCTCTTGAACAGGTCGAAATAGGCTTTCAGATTGGCTGGACGGTGGGCGACGGGCGCCAGATTGACCGGCTCACCGACGACCTTGGTGGCGAAAAGGATCGTTAGGGGTAAGAGCAGGACGATGAACCAGCCCATGGCCTGCAGGCCCCCGGCATAGTCCATATGGGCCATGGCCGACAGGACCGGGGGCAGGGCCAGAACAAGGATCATGCCGATCACATTGCCAGCCTGCCAAAAGCCATAGATCCGAGACCGCTGATTATAGTCAGACGAGAGGACCGAGGCCCACGAGGTATGGGCCAATACAACCGCCGAATAGGTGATGTAGGTTAGCGCCAGCCAGAACCACAGATAGACCGGCCCCACGCCCTTTTGGGCCATGAACAGCATATAGGTTGAGAGGGCCAAGACCGGCGTGTTGAGCAACATCCAAGGCCGGAACCGACCCATGCGCGTGCGGGTGCGATCCATCATCTCGCCGAAAATGGGATCCAGAAAGATGTCTGAAAACCGAACCGCCATAAAGGCAAAGCCGACCATCGCCAGATTTAGGCCCAGATGGTTGGCGTAATATTCCGGCAGATAGACCACAAGCGGCAGGCCCAAGGCGGCCAAGGGCAGGGTGGGGGCAGAAAAGGCAGAGAGGGTAAATCTGCTCGGCGGCTGGCCTTTAGTCATAAGATGGTCATCCCCGGTCATGCCGATCTATCCCATCGGCCTAGACGCCATCTGATCGACAGTCGAGGTCAACTGCAAGCGAGAACTCTTATTTTGTTGGGATATCCGCATGTCCTTCGGCGACCCTACGGGCAAAGCCATGGATAGCCTGCTCGGCGTCACCCCAGGTGCCCTGTCCTTGGGCCCAGCGGATGTCGCTCTCGTACCAGCTATAGCCCAGCTTGACGCGGCCCCCGTCGGCATTGATCTGCTCGCCGCGAATTTCCGCGCCGCCAATGCCAAAGCTCTGCATGGAAAGACCGGGCCGATCAGACATCTGTTTGAAGGTCGGATGGTTCGGCTTGGCATCAACCAAGACCAGTTCCAGCACCGCGCCGCCGACCGCATCGGCCTTGAACCGATCCTTGGCCAAGAGGTTTCTTTCGACGGTCTTTTTCAGATAGTCCGCCAACTGGCCGACCTCTTTGGTTCCGTAGGTCTTCACGCCGCCAGAAACAAATTTCGGATCCACCGTCACCGTCACCCGGCTCACCACAGGATCAACCGGCTCAGCAAAGGCCGCCGTACCCATTAGGTTCAATCCCGCCACCAGCATCAAGACCCGCGCAGACACACCCATTGAAACCTCCCGACGAAATGACTGTTATGCAGACTGGCGCGAGACTAAGGCAAAATTGGGACGGGGAGGAAGGTTTTGAGAAGGGGGTAAATGACTAAGTCGGCGCTCAATCCAATTCTCGTTCTCAGTAATACCGCATGGAGAATTCGTAATAACCAAAGCCAACCAGTCGTCTGGGTAAGCTTGGTCATGGGTTGCTGGAAAATTGAGCGGCGCAGGCAAGCCACCCTCCTAAGCGAAAGCCCCAAACTGTCTCAAAGGTGCTGACGCCGAACACTCATGGCATCTTCGGTCATACCAATTCCCCAAATTCTAAGGATGTCTGAAAGGGCTTTGATATCAGTTGCATCTGAAGCCAGCTTTCAATCAGGTCATTCATTGGCTCGCCCTCGGCTGCCCGCAACCTTAGGGTGTATTAGTACCGCCTCCTTGGGCGTTATGCGAGGTGTTCGACGTCAGCACCTGTTCTTGTGGCAGCAAGCGCATGAGTTGCTTACCTGCGGGGCATGCAGTTTAATGGCGTCAACAAACTCTGACGGGGGAAGCCTGATTGACGTGTGCTCTACAAAAGCCACCGCAGGAAGATAGAGGCGCGCCTAACCCATGACACGGATGCTGCCATCCCTGCCGGATGAGTTTCGCGATGGCTGGCGCATCATCCTTGGCGGTGCCCTTGCTGCTGGGACCGGTGTGGGCGTTGTGTTCCTCAACTTCTCGATGTTTATTCTGCCTATATCGCGGGAATTTAACGTCAGTCGCGGCGATCTTGGATCAGTCCAAGCGCTAATTGTCACAGCAGCACTGGGCTCGCCAATCTTCGGTCGGGCTGCTGACCTGTTCGGCGCGCGGTCAACCTTTGTTGCCTCAACTGTGATGGTTGCGGCCGTCTATTGCCTGACGGCTGGCTATGCCAGCAGCATCTTGCATTTAGCCTTGGCGATCGCCGCTATTGGATTCTTGGGGATTGGCTCGACTGCAGTGGTCCTTAGTCGGCCAATCACTGCACATTTCGTAAACCATCGCGGTAAAGCCTTGGGGCTTATGGCTGTCGGGATTGCCTTGGTTGCCATGGTTTCGCCTCCGCTGGTGCAGGGGTTGTTGCAGTCATGGGGATGGCGCGCCGGCTTCTTCGGTTTCGCCATCGCGTCGGTGATGGTCGGCATTCCGGCTGCGTTGTTACTCTTACCCAAGAGTACTCAAGAAGGAAAAAAGCGTCCAACCGTTGACGACAAAAAATCGATTGGTGCTGACCGTCGCTTTTGGGTTGAGCGAGATTTCTGGCTGCTGACATTCTCGCTTATCAGCATGAGCCTCGCTACCGCTGGCACGGTCAGTCAGCTAGCACCGATGATCGTCGATGAAGGGATAGGTTCCGGAACGGCGGCTCTGGCCGTGTCATTTTTCGCAGGCGGACAGTTTATCGGTCGTTTACTGGGCGGTTGGCTGCTTGACCTATACGCGCCAAATCGCGTCGCCTTTTGCCTGACACTGATACCCGTCATCGGGTTCATGACCTTAATCGGGACGCACGGTGTCGTGCCGGCGGCGTTGCTGGCGGCTGCGATCATTGGGCTGCAGCAAGGCGCTGAACTCGATATTTTCACCTATTTTGTCGGTCGGCGCTTTGGCATGGTCCGTTATGGAACAGTTTATGGGGCGCTTGCTGGACTGGGGTGGATTGGCAATGTCGGTGGGATGCTCGCTATGGGACAGATCTACGATCGGTATGGCAGCTATCTCCCAGCGCAGCTCATGGCCATCACCGCGCTAATCGTTTCTGCGTTGCTCGTTCTTGCCGTGAGACTTCCGAATCCCAAGAGCGACGCCGAGGCAACCCAATACAGATTATGTCGGTCCTGAACCAAGGGAGCCTCGAAATGCCGCCATCATGGCTCATGCTTTTGTTTCTATCCGCCTCGATCTGTACGGGTAGGGCGGCGAGCGGCTGCGAAGCCTTCTTGTAGCGCAGAGCACGTCCGCTGCTCTTACTCGATAATAAGGTGAGTGCCTCTTGGAGTCCGTCAGGAGCCTTGGCCTCGAAGCGACGTTTCAAACACTTCCGTCGGTGACTGTTAGCGCAGACTCCAAAGGCCCTAAATCCCTAGAAATTCCAATCAACCAGCAGCCCAAGAGTGACATCTCTATTTGGTGGGCATCATTTTCGTCTAAGGAAGATTATGGGAAATAATTACAAGTGACTGGAGGCCGGTGTTCGCCAAAACTTATCGAAACTACGAAACTATCCCACTAAACCTTAGGGTTGACGCAGTTCCAGTCACTCACCCCACTCATACAAAACATCCGGCTCTCGTTCCTCGTTTCCTGAGCCATCGGTTATATCAATCTGGATGAAGCCATTGCGCTCATAGAAGTTTCTAGCACCATCGTTGCGTTGGAAGGTCCAGAGGCGCAGGCGTTGCTGAACGGCCTTGGCCTGGTCTAGCAGCCTTGTGCCTAGCCCCATCATCTGTTTGTCCGGTGCGACGAACAGATGGTCGATCCAGCCGTCTCGGAATGCGATGAAACCGACCAGTGTCTGGCCCTCAAATGCGCCCCACAGCACGCAGGTCGCGCAGACCGTGTCGCGGAAATAGGCCAGATCCTCGTCCGGTGTATGGATGCCGCTGAGCCAAGGCAGCCTGTCGTCAAAGGACGCGCGATGGACCCTTGCAATGTCGGGTGCGTCTGCTGGCGTAAGGCGTCGGATCGAAGTCATCGTCCTATCCGTCTAAAGCGGCATTTCGAACCTGAGGCCATCATAGCCAACCTCGACGCCGTCGGGCAGCCTGCGGGCCAGTTCATTATAGTCGAGATCAAGGTGAAGATTGGTCAAGATGGCCCGTTCGGGACGAAGCTGGGCGATCCAGTCCAAGGCCTTGTCGACATGGGCATGGGTTGGGTGCGGCAGGTATCGCAGCGCATCGACGATCCAGACCTTGACCCCTTCGAGGGCCGCAAAGGCGGCGGGGTCCAGATCGACCACATCGCTGGAATAGGCCACATCACCCATCCGATAGCCAACAGAGCGCACCGAGCCATGGTCCTGATCGAAGGTGATTATGGGAATTTCACCAGAGGGTCCGTTGACGCTCCAAGGCGTGGCATGCGGCGGGATCAGATGGTCGTCACAGATGGCCGGATAGCCGCCCTCGGTCTTAAATATATAACTAAATCTGCGGGTTAGGCTATTTTGGGTCGCCTGATCCATATGGACCGGAATCCGCTGGCGTTGGATCAGGGCAAAGGCGCGCACATCATCAAGGCCGTGGGCCTGATCGGCATGGTCATGGGTCATCAGGACGGCATCGAGGCGCCCTATCCCGGCCCGAAC
>CANKPO010000069.1 GCA_947484535.1 Caulobacteraceae bacterium | reverse complement strand
GGGACTGGCCAAGGCGCGAAATGATCTCGTCAGAGCGACGAACGAGCGGTGGGAGCCGTATCGGACCGTGCGGGTGAGCGTCTTTGGGCGTCGGTTCATCAGCGCGGGCTGACCGTTTGCGCGGACGCTCCGGCCATTGTCGCTGGCTGCCCGAGGTTGTTTTGATGAGCCGTTCTTTCCTGTCGTCGCTGCTGGCGACGGCTGTTCCCCTCTGGCTATGTGCCAGTCCTTCCCTTGCTGCGGATAGCGCGGCTGAGTTGATCGTGACCGCCAGTCGCTCTGGCATATCCGTTCCGCAAAATCGGCTCGGTTCGTCGGTGACGGTGCTGGATGCTAGCATGCTCGCTGAGCGCCAGACCCGCGACATCGCTGACATCCTGCGCGACGTTCCGGGCCTTGCGGTCAATGTCTCGCCCGGTCTGACCCAGATCAGAATGCGCGGTGCCGAGGCCAACCACACCCTTGTGTTGGTCGACGGGATCGAGGTTTCCGATCCCTATTACGGCGAGTTTGATTTCGGCTCCCTGATCGTCGATGATGGCGCACGCATCGAGGTCTTGCGCGGCCAGCAGAGCGCGCTCTATGGCTCTGACGCCATTGGCGGGGTGGTCCACTATATGTCCGGTAGCGGTCGGGATGCCCCGGGCGTGAGCCTACGGACCGAGGCGGGGTCCTTTGGCAGCGTCAATAGTGCTGCGCGTTGGGCCGGGGTCGAGCAGCGTCTAGACTATGCCTTGACCGCTTCCGTAAACACCCGCGATGGTACGCCCAATAGCCGTAATGGTTCACGCAAGCTGGGCAAGGATGCGCTAACCACGGGCTTGAAGCTGTCCTATGGGCTGAATGATCACCTCAAACTGACCGCCGTGGGGCGCTATGGCACGGTTGAGGAGGACATCAACAATAGCGACTATGATCCTAGCTCGAGGACCTTCGGCTATATTGTCGACTCTGCGGGCACCTACTATCGCAATAGTGCGCTCTATGGGTTGGTCCGCGCGGATTGGTCGGGGATGGATGGGCGCTGGACCCAGGCCTTGACCCTGCAAGCCGCTGACACGGATCGGAAGGGGTACAGTCGTGACCGCCGCACCTCAGGCGATCAGGGCAAACGTCAGAAGGGCTCTTACGAGACCAGTCTCTTGCTTGGTTCAGGATCGGTGCAGGATCGTTTGACCTTTGCCGTCGATCAAGA
Organism: Caulobacteraceae bacterium; assembly: GCA_947484535.1. Taxonomy (GTDB): domain Bacteria; phylum Pseudomonadota; class Alphaproteobacteria; order Caulobacterales; family Caulobacteraceae; genus CAISGS01. Next base: position 5,327 of record CANKPO010000069.1, on the reverse strand, counting down.
GCGCGAGCAGTTTCGTAATACCGATCCCAGCGGCTTTGCCTTTACCGGCACCAAGCGCCTGAACAATACCGGCATTGTGGCCATGATCGACCACATGGTTGGCGACAGCCTCGCCATTGGTGCCTCGCTCCGACGTGATCTGAACGATCAGTTCGCCGATACCACGACCTACCGGGTTCAGGGCAGCTATCAGGCCTTGGCGGATACAAGGCTCCATGCGGCGGTGGGCTCTGGTATCAAGAACCCCGGATTTTATGAACTCTATGGCTACATGAACGGGCGTTTTATCGGCAACGCGGCCCTTAAGCCTGAGCGGTCCGAAGGCTGGGAGTTTGGGTTTGAGCAGGCCCTGTTCGACCGGGCGCTCACGCTCGACATCACGCACTTCGATAGCCGTCTGAAGGACGAAATCTACACCACCTATCCGGCCCCGACCTATGTTGCCACGCCCGCGAACCGTAAGACCAACTCTACCCAGCAGGGCGTAGAACTGACGGCGGCGGCGCGATTGGCGCAGGATTGGCAGCTGAACGGTGCCTTTACCTGGCTCAAGGCCCGCGAGGTTGGGCTCGAGGAGGTGCGTCGTCCGGCCAATATTGGCAGCCTTGCCCTATCTTGGCGTCACCCCAGCCAAGTCGGCGGAGTAACATTGGTTGCACGCTATAACGGCCAGCAGACGGATGTGGCCTATACGGACCCTAGCTATGTGCCGGTCCGGGCGCGGCTCAAGGCCTACACGCTGGTCAATCTCAATGGCGACTATGCCCTGTCACCGGCGATCAAGCTGACGGCGCGGGTCGAGAACCTGACCGACCAGACCTATGAGGAACTGTTCAGTTTCCGGGGCCGGGGTAGAGCCGCCTTTGTCGGTATCAGCACCCGCTTCTAATCAGACCGATGGCGCAGGCTCGGTGAGGGGCCTGCGCCTCAACCTCCGTTCTTTTGGTTGGAGACTTCCATGACCAACAAAATCAGTTCTGGTCTACCCACCGCACGCCAATTTACTCTACCTTGGCCTGCAGTTCTGCTGACTTCAGTCCTCTTAGGCTCGACCCTCATCGCCTGCGCTATGCCTTTGGTGGCCATCGCGACCTTGGCGGCGGGGACCATGACGCGCCGCTCGGCCATCCTCACGCTCCTACTCTGCTGGGCGATCAATCAGGTCCTTGGCTTTACCCTGCATGGCTATCCGCAGACCCTCTTCACGGTAGGATGGGGTGTGGCCATTGGACTGGGCGGCGTCCTGGCCTTGATCGTCTCGCAGATGATCCTCAGGCCCGGTCAGGCGAGACTTTGGATCGTACCGACCCTTGGCCTTGCCTTCATCGCCTATGAACTGACCCTGTTTGGCTTTTCGAAGGTCACAGGCTGGGCCTGTCCCTTCACGGTTGATGTTGTGGCCGCCGTGGCCACCAATGAGGCGCTGTGGTTCGCAGGCCTTTGGCTGGTCTATGTCGGTCTGGGGCGGGTCTTGCCAAGCCACGGGGCGGTGACGCGCCAACCTTCCCAATGACCGGCCCACGGATCGTTTCGCTGCTGCCCAGCGCCACTGAGATTGCGGTGGCCTTGGGATGTGAAGGGCAGCTCTTTGGCCGTTCGCATGAATGTGACTTTCCGCCAGCGGTTCAGGCCTTACCGGTCTGCACCGCCACCAAGTTGGCCAAGGGTCTGCCGTCCCTAGAGATCGAGAACCGGGTTCAGGCCATCGTCAGTCAGGGTCTGTCTTGCTACGAGGTCGATGCGCCGCTGCTGCGATCCTTGCGACCGGACGTGATCTTGACCCAAACCGCCTGCGCCGTCTGTGCCGTGACGCCGCGCGATCTGGAGGAGGCGCTGAGCGCTTGGACGGGCCAAGCCCCGACCCTGTTGTCCTTTGCGCCGGACCGGCTGGTGGATGTGTGGGGTGATCTGCGTGCGGCGGGAGACCTGTTAGGGGTTCCGAAACGGGCAGAGGCGGTGATCGATCAGTTGCAGGCGCGGTTGGAGGCCATCGGTCGCAAGACCCGACTTGGCACCAAGCCGACCGTGGCGGCGATTGAATGGGTAGACCCCCTGATGGCGGCAGGCAACTGGGTGCCCGAACTGATCGAACTGGCAGGCGGGCAAAGCCTGTTCGCTGCCATCGGTCAGCATTCGCCTTGGCTGGAGTGGGACAGTCTCTGCGCCGCCGATCCCGAGGTCATTGTCCTGATGCCCTGCGGTTTTACCATTGAGCGGACGGTTCAAGACGTGCTCGAACTGGTCAAGGATCCCCGCTGGCAAGGCCTTTCAGCCGTGCAGCGCGGCGCGGTCTATATCGTCGATGGCCACCACTATTTCAATCGACCCGGCCCTCGGCTGGTGGAGTCGGCTGAGATCCTCGCTGAAATCCTGCATCCCGATCTGTTTGACTTCGGTCACAAGGGGCGGGGTTGGATCCAAATGGCTCTTTACCAAGAACATTCTATTGGCGAGCTCAATATCTTGTGAGACCCTTTGGCAAAACAAGCGTGGGAGGACAGGTCGATGAACGCACCGACAACGACGCCAGAGACGGTGGCTTGGCATCTTCAGGGCAATTGGGCACCGGTCTTTGATGAGATCGAAGCCGGGCCTCTAAAGATCACGGGCGAGATCCCTAAGGACCTGTTTGGCGACTATGTGCGCGTCGGCATGAACCCTCGGTCGGGCCATAGCGATCACTGGTTCTCGGGCAATGGCATGCTCCATTCGGTCCAGATCGAAAATGGCCAGGCGCACTATCGCAATCGCTATGTCCGCACGCCCTATTATGAGGCTGACATGACCATGATGTCGGGCATGTTCGATCCGGCAGCGTCTCCGGCCAATACCAACATCATTCGCCATGCGGGCCAGTGGTTGGCGCTGGAAGAGGCCCACCTGCCTTGGGCGGTGGATCGCGATCTCAATACGCTGGGCGCGCATGATTACAGCGGCAAGCTGACCGGGGCCATGACCGCCCATCCGCGCGAATGTCCAGAAACGGGCGAGCTCCTGTTCTTTGGCTATCAACTCGCCCGCGCGCCGCACCTGACCTATTACCGTGTCGACCGCGCCGGACAGATGGTCGAGGCTGAACCCATCGATCTGCCCAATCCGGTGATGATGCACGATTGGAACGTCACCCGAAACCACGTGGTCTTTATGGACCTGCCGGTGGTGTTTGACCTCAGCGCGGCTATGAAGGGGCAGGCGCCCCTGTCGTTCAAGCGAGAGGCGGGCGCACGGCTTGGCGTCATGAAGCGCAATGGGGCCAAGGGTGAGGTGCGCTGGTTCGAGATCGAGCCCTGCTATGTATTCCACCCCGTCAATGCCTATGAGCAGGGCGACAAGATCATCATCCATGTTTGCCGCCAGCAGCAGGCTATGGTCGGCGGCTTCTCCAACCTCTATGGCGGCGAGGCCACGACCGGTAAGATCTGGCGCTGGACCATCGATCTGGCCAAGGGCACGGTCAGCGAAGAGCAGATCGACGATGCGGCCTCAGACTTCCCGCGCGTCAATGACAGCCTCGTCGGCCTCAAGGCGCGCTATGGCTACACGTCCAGCCTGAATGAGCGCGCCGCGTCCCTGACCCTGGGCCAATATCTCTATAAATATGACCTCGATAGCGGCAAAAAGCAGGTCCGCGACTTCGGCTCGTCAAACCATTTGGGCGAGCCGATCTTTGTTCCCCGTACAGCAGCCAAGGCCGAGGATGACGGCTGGATCATGGCCCTAAAACATGACGAGGCCATCGACCAGTCCGCGCTCGTCATTCTCAACGCGCAGGACTTTGACGGCGAGGCCGTGGCCACCATCACCATGCCGCGCCGCATTCCCTACGGCGCGCATGGCAACTGGATGTCGCGGTAGCAGAGGGGGCTAGACCCCCTTTGAGACCAACACCATGATCGTAGCGATCAGGTTGACGCTCATCATGATCGTGCCAAGGAACAGGTTGGTATCGACCTTGCGGATCTGACCGCCGATGTTGAATTCAAATGGCTTGATGCCGTTGACATCCGACAGGCTGCCCTCAAAGCGCTTCATATTGAACAGGGTCAGATAGAAGGTCAGGCCCCAGTTGAAGTTCATCAGGGCGGCGATCAGCACATGGCCCTCAAAGGTCGCGCCCCACAGAAAATAGAGGATGAACAGGGACACGCCCGTCTGGGCCAGTACCTGCCAGACCACATGGAAGCGGGCGTGGGGTGGCCACAGGGGGTTGGTGGCATGGGTGCGGTTGAAGTCTGCTCTCATCGGGCCGATGCCCGTCATCACGGCAATAATCGTCAGCAGGATTTTTGCGGTCAGGTCCATCTCGACTCCCCTTTGGCACTTCGGCCTTTCATCTGCAAAGGATAGCTAAGTTTTTTGGGATTGTCCTCATAAATTGATTGGGTGCTGTGTTGGGTCAGAAGCGAAGCGATGGCCGCCGAAGGGGCAGCTCACGACAGCCGATCCCTAAAGTCGGTATAGTCGAACTGTCTCACCATCCGCAGGGCGTCGGTTTCGCTGTTCCACAGGGCGATGGAGGGCAGGGGGACGCCGTTGAAGGTGTTGGTCTTGACATGGAATAGTGGGCTTGGTCGAGGAAGGCGATGCGGGTGCCAGCGGGCGGCGCCACCGTGAACCGATAGTCGCCGATAATGTCGCCAGCCAGACAGGAAGGACCACCCAAGCGAACGCTCACCCCCTCATCGGGCTCGTTGAGCATGGCGGGGCGATAGGGGGCTTCGATGACGTCAGGCATGTGGCAGGTAGCGGAGATGTCGGTGATCCCGACCGCAATGCCATTGGTAAAGCCATCAAGGATCTCGCCGATCAGAATGCCGGTATCGAGGGCAATGGCCTCGCCCGGTTCGAGATAGACCTCAATATTGTGCGCCTCGGTGATCTGGCGCAGGAAGGCGACCAAGTCTTCGCGTTGATAGTCGGCGCGGGTGATGTGGTGCCCACCGCCCAGATTGACCCATTTGATCTTGGGCCAGAGCCCCTCGAGCCTTGGCGCTATGGCGTCCCAAGTCCGGCGCAGAGGCTCAAAATTCTGCTCGCACAGGACGTGCATATGAAGGCCGTCTACCCCCTCGAGGTGCTCGGCCCGAAGCTGTGAGATCGGAAAGCCAAGGCGCGAGCCGATCTGGCAGGGGTCATATTTGGCCACCGACCCTTCGCTATGTTCCGGATTGATCCGAAGGCCGATCTCGAAACGGTCTCCCTTGGCGCGGGCGGTGGTGATCTCGTCTTGAAACCGCGCCAACTGGTCGGGGGAATTGAAGATCACCGAGTCGGACAGGTGCAGGATCTCAGCCATATCTTGGTGGCGATAGGCCGGGGAATAGGTG
>CANKPO010000068.1 GCA_947484535.1 Caulobacteraceae bacterium | reverse complement strand
GCGCAGGGTCTCGTTGAACTCTTCCTTGCCTGGAATACGGCGCGCCAGATTGAACTGGCCGCCGATCTCGGCGGCGCTGTCATAGAGCGTGACCGAATGGCCGCGCTCAGCAGCAACGGTGGCATAGGCAAGGCCCGCAGGCCCCGCCCCCACGACCGCCAGCCGCTTGGGCGCGGTGGTCGGCAGATAGTTTAACTCCGTCTCATGACAGGCGCGCGGATTGACCAGGCAACTGGTCAGGCGGCCCGTAAAGGTATGGTCCAGACAGGCCTGATTGCAGGCGATACAGGTGTTGATCTCGTCCTCACGGCCTTCTCTGGTCTTTAGCATCAGTTCAGGGTCGGCCAGCATCGGCCGGGCCATCGAGATCAGGTCCGCATCACCCCGCGCCAGAACCGCCTCGGCCACGTCGGGCATATTGATGCGGTTGCTGGTGATCAGGGGAACCTTCAGCTCTTTACGCAAGCGGCCCGTGACCTGGGCGAAGGCCGCGCGGGGGACCATGGTGGCGATGGTCGGGACCTGCGCCTCGTGCCAGCAGAAGTGGGTCGAGATGATCGTCGCCCCCACCGCCTCGATGGCCTTGGCCAACGTCACAACCTCGTCCCACGCCATGCCGCCTTCGAGCATATCCATGGCGGCAATGCGGAAGATGACGATGAAGTCTTTGCCTACCGCCTCACGTACGCGCCGCACGACCTCGACCGGGAAGCGCATGCGGTTCTCGAAAGGCCCACCCCACTGGTCGGTGCGTTGATTGGTCCGCTCGACGAGGAAGGTGGACAAAAGATAGCCCGCCGACCCGATGATCTCGACCCCGTCATAGCCCGCCTCTTTGGCCAAGGCGGCGCAGTTGGCAAAGTCACGGAGCTGTTTTTCAATACCGTCTTCGTCCAACTCATTGGGCACGTGGGCGGCAATGCGGGCCCGAATGGCCGAGGGGGCAACGCTTTCGCCGCTGCGCGCCAAGGACCCGGCATGGAGAATTTGCAGGCAAATCTTCACATCAGGATCGGCCGCGTGGACCGCGTCGGTGACCTGACGATGCTCCTGCGCCTCTTCCAGCGTCGACAGCTTGCCCGAACCGGCTTCGCGATTTGGGCCAATACCGCCGGTGATGATCATTCCGACCCCGCCGCGCGCCCGCTCTGCGAAATAGGCCGCCTGCCGCGCCATGCCGCCGGGAATGTCCTCCAAGCCCGTATGCATCGAGCCCATCAGGACCCGGTTCTTGAGCTGAGTGAAACCCAGATCCAAAGGCGCAAAGAGGTTGGGATATTTGACCAGCGCGTTCATCTTGTTTCCTCACAGGCAGGCCCTGAACCCTTGGCTCGGACCGTGTTTGTCTTGAGATGACTGTTGTGCGTCACGCCAACAAAAACAAGCCTATCGTCACGTCACCTTGGGGTTTTGCTTCCTTGAGCGTCATTGCGAGCGCAGCGAAGCAACCCAGTAGACTGACACGAACCTAAGCGGATGTTCCCCTGGGTTGCTTCGCCGCGTTGCGTCTCGCAATGACGCGGGGATGGGGGAGTGGATGAACACCCCCTCACCCAACCCTCTCCCCCAAGGGGGCGAGGGCTAAGAAGGAATAAGCCCTCTCCCTGTGGGAGAGGGTTGGGTGAGGGCCTTCTTGTCTTGTTTTAGAAACCGGCCCTACCCGGCATCCTCCCCCTGATCGCGGGTCTGCTTGCGCCAGAGTTGGGCATATTCGCCATTGGCGGCGATCAGGGCCTCATGATTGCCGCGCTCAACGACCCGGCCCGCCTTTAGGACAATGATTTCGTCCGCATCGGCGATGGTCGAGAGGCGGTGGGCCACAACAAGAGTGGTGCGGCCTTGGCGAGCCCGGCGCAGGGTGGCTTGGATCGCCTCTTCGGTGCGGCTATCGAGGGCGCTGGTGGCTTCGTCGAGGATCAGGACGCGGGGGTCGGCCATCAGGGCGCGGGCGATCCCGACCCGTTGACGCTCACCGCCGGACAGTTTCAAGCCGCGCTCTCCGACCCGCGTCGCCATGCCTTCGGGTAGGCCTCGGATGAAATCGCCCAGCTCAGCCGCCTCTGCCGCCGCCCACACCGCCGCATCATCAGCATCGGGCCGAGAAAAGGCGATGTTGCTACGGACGCTGTCATTGAACAGGGCCACATCCTGCGGCACCAGCGCGACGGCACCGCGCAGTGACGCCTGCTTGATCTTGCGAAGATCTAGACCGTCCAAACGAACAGCGCCAACCTGTGGATCGATCAGCCGCAAGGCAAGGCGCACGAGGGTGGTCTTGCCCGCACCCGACGGGCCAACCAACGCCGTGGTCGTTCCTGGCTCAATGTCAAACGACACATCGACCAGACCCTCTGAGCGGGCATCATGGCGATAGGACACGGCCTCAAACTGGACCATGCCACCGCGCCGGTCCACCGTCGTCGGCAGATCAATAGCGTCAGGGGCATCGGCAACATCGGGCTTGAGCCGGGTCAATTCCAGCATGGCCTCCATATCGATGAAGGACTGGCGGATCTCGCGATAGGCAAAGCCGAGGATGTTCAGGGGCTGATAGAGCGCGATCAGGATCAGGATGGCTGCCGTGACATCGCCTGGTCCCATTCGTCCAGCCATGGCCTCCCGGCCCGCCAGAACCGCCATGACGCCGAGGCCAAGGTTCATGACCAAGGCCTGAACCCCATTGAGCACGGCCAGAGAGACATTGGCCTTGATCGAGGCCTGCGAATAGCCTGCGAGGGCGCGGTCATAGGTGGCCGCCGCCCGCGCCTCGGCCCCGAAGGTCTTGACCGTCTCATAGTTCATCAGGGCATCGACCGCGCGGCCCGCTGCCTCGGAATCGGCCTCATTCAAGGCGCGGCGATGGCCGATCCGCCAATCGGAGATGCAGAAGGTCAGGACCCCATAGATCCCAACCGTCACCACCGCTGTGGCCGCAAATCGCCAATCATAGGCCTTGGCCAAGACCACCGCCGCCATCACCAGTTCCAAAGCCGTCGGGGCCAGATTGAAGACGAGGGTCCGCAGCAGGAAGTCAATCGAACGGGCACCACGATCAATCACGCGTGACAGAGAGCCTGTGCGCTTGGTCTGATGAAAATCGATAGACAGGGACAGGGCATGGGCAAAGGTCTCGGTGGCCGCCCGCTGCTGCGCCGCCTGCGCCACAGGCGTGAAGATCGCGTCGCGCGCTTGAGGGGCTACGGCGGCAAGAAAGCGGATGATCGACCATCCGACCGCTAGGCCGACAAAGCCATAGACTGCGCCAACCGCCGCGCTTTGCCCTTCGGCCAACTGATTGACGGCCTTACCCAGCAGCAGGGGGGCCAAGACGCCGATGGCCTTGCCACCGATGGTCAGGATCAGGGCTACGCTGAGGCGGGTCTTCAGATGATCGGCCTTGGACCGCAGGACAAGCATCCAGAGATCATTGAGCACGCCTAGCAACGGCACCGCAGCGCGACGCTCTGCAATGGCGCCGGGGGCTGCATCACGGCGAGATGGGGCAGACATACGCAAACTCATAGGGAACCGATCATGGCTTCACGCCAGCCTTGGGACTTTGAATAAAAGTGGTCTGAACGCCGCCACTGGGGGTCGTCCAGTCAATAAGCCATCCACTTGCCAGCCGCGTCGTGACGGCGAGGGCTCCCGCCGGTAGTCTAGGGACGGAAACGTCGAGCCTCAGGGCGCGCCGATCCATGCCAGACAGGATTTGGATTTGGCGCACCATGGTTGGAGCGGAACCGGGCAAGCCGAGACTAAATCGCCCATCCTGACCGGCGAACGTCTCAATGGCACCCGACCCGTCTAGGCTGGCCTTGATCGGCTTTCCGGCAGGCGCAAAGCCCGAAACGGTTAGGCCCCCGGCACGATCAAAGTCTGCGGTGGTAATGGCAAATGCGGCCCCTTGAGACAGGGTCTGGGCTCCTGTGCCGGCCCGAAGCAGGACCACAGGAACCTGGGGGTCAGGCAAGAGCGCGACATAGAATTCGGCCTGAATGATGCGCCCCTCTATGTCCTCCGAAAGGCCAAACAGCATGGCCTGCTGTGGCCTAGCGGCGTTGCGGGGCACGTCGATCTGCCATAGCCCGCTATCGTCTGCGGTGGTTCCGAAGGCCTGCCCTTCAGGGCTGGACAGACGAATGCGAGCGCCCTTGGCGGCAACGCCCTTCACACTGAACGACCGGTCCGAAAGGGTGGTCGCGGTCAGGCGCGGGGCTTGCAGATAGCCCACCTGCGCACTTTGCACATCGGCGGGTGGGATTGGATCACCGGATTTGGGGGCGCAGGCGGAGACGAGGCCAGCAACCATCGACAGGGCAAAGACCATCCGCCACCGGCGTGTGCGGAGAACTCTACCAAGAGCAACGGTCAGACGCTCAGCTAAACTCTTCATAAAGGACGCCTTGCAATGTCCGCGCGAAAACCGGACATAAATAGATCATAGCCGCGCAGGGTGCACGCCCATCGCTCGGCTCGCTGGGAGACCTGATCATATGTCGGCCGCTGATAATCCTTCATCCATTTCATCTGTCTGTGTCTATTGCGGTTCGTCCAATGCCGCCAATCCCGATTTTCTGGCCGCAGCGGCGAGTTTTGGCGCGATCTTGGCCAAAGAGGGCCTGCGTCTGGTCTATGGCGGCGGCGGCGTGGGCCTGATGGGGGCGACGGCAAAATCGGCCCATCATCATGGCGGCAAGGTCCTAGGGATCATGCCCGACTTCTTGCGCAGCCGCGAAATTCTCTATGACGAGGTCGAGACCATCGTTGTGACCTCGATGCACGAGCGCAAGATGATCATGTTCGAGCAGTCCGACGCCTTTGTCGTTCTTCCAGGCGGGATTGGCACCTTGGAAGAGGTGGTGGAGCTCCTGTCATGGCGACGGCTCGACCTACATCGCAAGCCGATCATCTTTTTCGATCAGGAGGGCTATTGGCAGCCCTTCTTCCACATGATCGCCCACACGATGGAGGAGCGGCTGACGCCGCGCGCCTTTGCCGATGCCTATCGCTCAGTCACGCGTGTCGAAGAGATCCTGCCCGCCATCCGCGCCATGATGATCGAGACGGCAGACATCAATATGATGCCGCGCCCGCACAGTCTGGCCGACAAGACCTAGCGCTTCTTTGGCCCTGCAGGCTTGGCGGGCTTCTTAGGCGCAACCGTGCGAGTCTTGGGCGGCTTTGGACCGGTGCGCGCTCCGCCGGGACGTGAGCGGATGATCGAGGCCGTCTTGGCCAGAGCGCGAGCCTTGGCGCGAGGCGACTTCACCCCGCCGCCGGTGCCCTTAGGCTTGGCCTTCGCCTTGGCAGCAACAGAGACCTCAACGGCCTCAAGTTCTAACACAGGCGCAGGCGCGGCCTTGGCTTCGGCGGTAGCCTTGACCTTTTCCACCGACGCAGCGGCCTTGGCGGCGCGCTCACGGCTCGGCTTGTAACCCGCGCGAGAGGTCGGCTTGCCATCTCCATCGGCATAGGGATTGGCCCCAGACTTGATGGTGATCCGCAAGGGCACGCCCGGAATGTCGAAGCTTTCGCGCAAACTGTTGACCAGATAGCGCCGATAGCTTTCGGGCATTTCCGCCGCCCGCGACGAGAAGAGCACGAACGTCGGAGGCCGCGCCTTGATCTGAGCCATATATTTGGGCTTGATCCGCCGCCCTCCGACCGAAGGCGGCGAGTGACGCTGCATGGCCATCTGCAGCCAGTCATTGAGGTCGCGGGTCTTAATCTTGGTCGACCAGTCCTTATAGACCTTGGTCACGGCAGGCATCAGGCGATCAACGCCCTTACCGGTCTCACCCGACAGGGCGATGACGGGCGTACCACGGACCTGAGGCAACATCCGCTCGGCATGTTCCTTAAAGGCTGCCAACTGCGCCTGCTGGTCCTCGACAAGGTCCCACTTGGCCAGCGCAAAGACGAGGCCCCGTCCCTCGCGCTCGATTAGGTCGGCGATCTGCAGGTCTTGGATCTCAAAGGGGTGGGTGGCGTCCATGACCAGAATAACCACCTCGGCAAAGGTGATGGCCCGGATGGTGTCGCCCGTAGACAGCTTTTCCAGCTTTTCGTGGATTCGCGCCTTACGACGCAGGCCTGCCGTATCGACCAGACGGATCTGTTGACCCTCAAAATTCCAGTCAACCGGGATGGCATCGCGGGTGATCCCGGCCTCGGGTCCGGTCAGCAGGCGCTCCTCACCGATCAGGCGATTGACCAGGGTCGACTTGCCCGCATTGGGACGGCCGACAATGGCAATCCGGATGGGCTTTTCGCCATCCTCGTCCTCATCATCCTCTTCGATCAGTTGATCGGACACGACGCGGAAGGCGGCATAGAGATCGGCCATGCCCTCGCCATGTTCAGCAGAGATGGAGATCGGCTCGCCAAGGCCCAGTTGAAAGGCTTCGAGCGCACCCGCCTCACCGGCCCGGCCCTCAGCCTTGTTGGCGGCGAGGATCACGGCCTTGCTGGTTCGGCGCAGGATCTCGGCAAAGACGCCGTCCAGCGGCGTTGCGCCCTCTC
>CANKPO010000067.1 GCA_947484535.1 Caulobacteraceae bacterium | reverse complement strand
GATCCCCGCCCGCCTTGGCAAGGCCGGCGTCCAAGGCATTCAGCGCAGCCTTCAGATCGGCGCTCGCGCCGGTTTCAGCCGCCTTACGCAGCAGGGCCTCATCGACGCCAACGGCCTTAAAGGGCTCGTAGCTCTTGTCGTAGGCCTCCAGCAAGCCTTGAGCCACCAAAATGGCCGCCGCCTCTGGGCCATCCTTTTGCGCCATTGCGACAAGGACGAAGCCGCGCAGATGGGCGATGTGAAGGGCGTTAATACTGTCGGCGGGAATGGCGGAATAGGCTGAGACCGCGCCGGTTTCACCGGTTTCACCCGCCTCACCAGTGCCTGCCGAGGGGGCGACTGCGGGGGTTACGGGGCTCTCTACAGGCGCTTTGGGCGCGCTTGATTGGGGCGAACATGCGACAAGTGCGCCCGTGGAGATCAAAACGGCGGCGCTGACACCGGTCCAGAGTTTCGGTCGGAAGCTGCTCATGGCAAAGGTCTCTCCTGATGGCGGCAATCAACCACAGGCTAATTGCAATTGCAAGTCGTTCGCAATAATGGGACCAAGTGACATGTTGACGCTGACCGATGTGCTTTCGCCCGAAGATGTGGCCACCGTCTTGGCGGGTCTGGCCGATTGCCGCTTTCGCGATGGGCGTCAGACGGCGGGCGCGTCGGCCCGTGCGGTCAAGAGCAATCTTCAGTCCGACGGCACTGATCCAAAGGTTCAGGCGCTGGCCCGCTTTGTTCGCAAGGCCCTGGAACGCCATCCGCTGTTCCAGACCTATGTGCGCCCTGCCCGCTGGGCCAACCTGATGTTCAACCGCTATGAGGTGGGGGACGCCTATGGCCTACATGTCGATGATGCCCTGATGGGCACGGGCGAGAACCGGCTGCGTACCGACCTGTCCTTCACCCTCTTTCTCTCGGACCCTGACAGCTATGAGGGCGGCGGCCTGGTCGTCGATAGTTTGGATGGTGAGCGTCTTGCCAAGCCTCAAGCCGGGACGCTGATCCTCTACCCGACCGGCGCCTTACATAAGGTCGAGCCTGTGACCGCCGGTGCCCGTATGGCCTGCGTCGGTTGGGTCCAGAGCCTGATCCGGCGCGAAGACCAGCGGGAGATCCTGTTTGATATTGCCCGCATGCGCGGTGCCCTGCCCGCTGGCGAGGCGCGGCTCTTGCTCGACAAGTCGATCAGCGCGCTTCTAAGGATGTGGTCTGAAGTCTAGCTCTTAGCGTGTCGGAACAGGTGTATCGCCGCGATAGTCGTAGAAACCGCGACCGACTTTCTTTCCCAGCCAGCCCGCCTCGACATATTTCACCAGCAACGGACAGGGCCGGTACTTGGAATCGGCCAGACCGTCGTGAAGCACGTTCATGATCGACAGGATCGTGTCCAGACCAATGAAATCGCCCAGTTCCAGCGGTCCCATCGGATGGTTCGCGCCCAGCTTCATGGCCGTATCGATGGCCTCCACCGTACCCACGCCCTCATAGAGGGTATAGATCGCCTCATTGATCATAGGAACCAGAACGCGGTTGACGATGAAGGCCGGGAAATCTTCGGCATTGGCGGTGGTCTTGCCCAAGGAGCGCGCGAAGGTCACGGCGGTTTCATAGGTGCCAACATCGGTGGCGATGCCGCGAATGATCTCGACCAGCTTCATCAGCGGCACGGGATTCATGAAATGCAGACCGATGAACCGCTCAGGCCGATCAGTCGATGAGGCCAGACGCGTGATCGAGATGGACGAGGTGTTGGAGGCGAGCAGGGTGTCAGGCTTGAGATAGGGATGAAGCGACTTGAAGATCGCCTTCTTGATCTCTTCATTCTCGGTGGCCGCTTCGATGGCCAGATCGCTCTGACCAATCTCTGCCAGATCGCTCGTGGCCGAAATGCGCTTGAGGCCGGCTTCCATCGCTTCGGGGGTGATCAGACCGCGAGAGACCTGACGGACCATGTTGCGTTCGATCTGCAACAGCCCTTCCTTGACCCGGTCCGGATCGAGGTCATTGAGCCGAACATCATATCCAGCCAAAGCACAGACGTGGGCAATGCCCGAACCCATCTGGCCTGCGCCGACAATGCCGACCGTCTTAATCTCAGCCATTATGCCCATACCCCGGGTCGAACGATGACGAGACCCCGATGGGTCCCAAACACGAAGCCTGTCTTGTAGCACGACTTCCCTGTGGCAACGAAGACCTTTGCTGCATTGCAGCGCAAGCCCGATCTGACGCTACCCTAACAGGGCTTTCCAAAACGAAAAGCCCCGCCAGCGAAACACTGGCGGGGCCCATCGTGATTTATCGGGTTAGGTGAGGCCTAGAGGCCAACCTTAGCCAGTTCGTCCATCAGTTCCGGCAGAGCGGTCTTATAGTCCGCCACCAGACCGAAATCGGCGACCTGGAAGATCGGAGCATCGGCATCCTTATTGATGGCCACGATGACCTTGGAGTCCTTCATGCCGGCCAGATGCTGGATGGCACCGGAGATTCCGATGGCCACATAGAGCTGGGGCGCGACGACCTTTCCGGTTTGACCGACCTGATAGTCATTGGGGGCATAGCCCGCATCGACCGCAGCGCGGCTGGCGCCGACGGCGGCGCCGAGCTTGTCGGCCAGAGGCTCGATGACCCGCTGGAACTCTTCAGCCGAACCCAGAGCCCGGCCACCGGAGACCACAATCTTGGCCGCCGACAGTTCAGGGCGGTCAGACTTGACGATCTCGTCCGAGACAAAGCGGGTGTGGGCCATAGCGCCTGCGGCACTGACGGTTTCCACAGAAGCTGATCCACCTTCACCAGCGGCCTTGAACGCCGTGGCGCGGACGGTGATGATCTTCTTGGCGTCGGAAGACTGGACGGTCTCCAGGGCGTTACCGGCATAGATCGGACGCACGAAGGTCGAGGCATCAACCACTTCGATAATTTCCGAAATGGCCGCGACGTCGAGCTTGGCCGCGATACGGGGCGCATAGTTCTTACCCGCCGAGGTGGCGGGGATCAGAACAGCGTCATAGCCGCCGGAAAGGGCGACCACGGTTTCGGTGACCGCTTCAGCAACCTGCTTGCCCAGATCAGCGCTCTCGGCAACCAGCACCTTGCGAACGCCAGCAATCTTAGCGGCTTCGGCAGCCACGGCAGCAACGCCTTGACCCGCAACCAGCACATCCACATCGCCCGAAATTGCCAGAGCGGCGGTGACGGTCTTGTGGGTATTGTCTTTCAACGACGCATTGTCGTGATCGGCGACGACGAGAACAGCCATTAGAGGACCCCCGCTTCATTCTTCAGTTTGGACACCAGTTCGGCGGCCGATTCGACCTTCGCGCCACCTTGACGCTTGGGTGGTTCAACGACCTTGAGCACCTTCAGACGCGGAGCCGTGTCGACGCCGTAGTCGCCGGGGGCCTTAACGTCGATAGGCTTCTTCTTGGCCTTCATGATGTTGGGCAGCGAAGCATAGCGCGGCTCATTCAAACGAAGGTCCGCCGTGACCACGGCAGGAAGGTCGACGCTGAGAGTCTGAAGACCACCGTCAACTTCGCGCGTGACCTCGGCCTTATCGCCCGAGATCTCGATCTTGGAAGCAAAGGTGGCTTGCGGCCAATCCAGCAACGCGGCCAGCATCTGACCAACGGCATTATTGTCGCCGTCGATGGCCTGCTTGCCCATCACCACAATGCCGGGCGCCTCTTCGCCAATGACGGCAGCCAGAAGCTTGGCAACGGCCAGGGGCTCGAGGTCCTCATCGGTCTGGATCAGGATGCCACGATCGGCACCCATGGCCAGCGCCGTGCGGATGGTTTCCTGCGCTTGGACCGGGCCGATGGAAACGGCCACGACTTCCGTCGCAACGCCCTTTTCCTTCAGACGCACGGCCTCTTCGACCGCGATCTCGCAGAATGGATTCATGGACATCTTGACGTTCGCAAGATCCACGCCGGTTTGGTCGGACTTAACCCGAACCTTAACGTTGTAGTCGACAACCCGTTTTACCGGGACCAGAACCTTCATGGGTCTATATCGCCTCAGCTTATGAACATGGAAATTGACAGTCCCATACACCAACGCACAGAACTGTAAAATGGCGCGGCAAACTGACAACAGCGGGCCACGATGTCAACTTAGCACGGGACTTTGTTCGGACAAATTTTTTGATCAAAATGTCGCGGTCCTTTCGTCAATCCTTGCAGGAGCGACGCGCTTTGATCATAGAGAGCCCATGAACAAGACCATCAACCGCCTGAAATGGATGTTTATCACGGCCTTCGCCTTCAGTTGCGTGGCTGTAGCGCTCCATCAGGTCTATTACATCATCCCGCGTGACCGCTGCGAAACCGCTGGCCACTGGTGGGACCCGCAGACGCGCATCTGCGGTGTGCCGGTCAGCCTGTCGACCCTGACCGGGCGAAAGGACAAGACCCAGCCAAAGGCCGAGGCGAAAAAGCCTTAACGCGTCGCGCCGGGCTTCCAGAGTACGTCGGCCTTACCCTTATCGTTGCACCAGCGCGACGCTACGAACAGCAGGTCAGACAGCCGGTTCAGATAGCGAATTACCGGTTCTGACACGGTCTCACCCTCAATCTGGGCCAGATAGACCGTCGTGCGCTCCGCACGTCGGCAAACTGTGCGGGCCAGATGCAGGGCCGCCGAGGCTGGGCTTCCCGCTGGCAGCACGAACGAGGTCAGGTCATCAAGCTGATCATTCAGGCTGTCCAGTTCCTGCTCCAGCCGGTCCACCTGACCTTGCAAGATCCGCAGGGCCTCCCATGGCAAGGGGGCTCCGCGTTCCGGCGCCGCTAAATCAGCCCCCAGATCGAACAGGTCATTTTGCACCCGCTCGAGGATGGCATCGAGGACCGCATCATCCTTGGTGTGGAGCCGCGCAAGGCCGATACAGGCATTGGTCTCGTCCACCGCGCCATAGGCCTCGACCCGAGGATTGTACTTGTCCACCTCTTCGCCGGTGCTCAGACGTGTTCTGCCGCCATCACCGGTGCGCGTATAGATCCGGTTGAGCGTGACCATCAGCTATAGTGGGCCTTAACCAACATCCCGACGCAGAGGATCAAAACCGCAATGAATTGCAGCAGGACCCGCAAGCGCATCAGCTTGTTGGAATAGGATCGACCGAAATCACCCCCGCGAAACAGGGCATAGATCCCGACGCCCAGGGTCGCCAGCACAGCCAGAAGGCTGATGGGGACCAAGATGTTGAACAGCTGTTGCATGGTTCCATCCTACCTTAAATTTCGACGATCACCAATCTGTCCGACTAGGTGTTGGGACCGTCTTCCAACAGGCGGCGCGCAATGACCTGAGCTTGAATTTCACCAGCGCCCTCAAAGATGTTGAGGATACGGGCGTCCTGCAGCACGCGGCTGATCGTATATTCTAGCGCAAAGCCGTTGCCGCCATGGATTTGAAGGGCGTTGTCGGCACTTGCCCAAGCCACGCGGGCGGCCAAAAGCTTGGCCATACCGGCCTCAAGATCGCAGCGCTTGCCATCATCCTTGGCGCGGGCCGCGAAATAGGTCAGTTGGCGCACGCCCATGATCTCGGCGGCCATCATGGCGAGCTTGTTGTAGACACGCGGGAACTCAAAGATCGGCTGACCGAACTGCTTGCGGTCCAGCGCATAGCCCAGTCCAAGCTCCATTGCATTTTGGGCCACGCCAACAGCGCGCGCAGCCGTCTGGATACGGGCGCTTTCGAAGGTGGCCATAAGCTGCTTGAAGCCCTGACCTTCGACACCGCCGAGCAGGTTTTCAACTGGGACCTTAAAGCCATCAAAGCCCAGCTCATATTCCTTCATGCCCCGGTAGCCGAGCACTTCAATCTCGCCGCCGGTCATGCCTTCGGTCGGGAAATCGGTCTGGTCGTTGCCGCGCAGCTTGGGCGCGAGGAACATGGACAGGCCGCGATAGTCGCTCGTATTGGGATCAGTGCGTACCAACATGGTCATCACATCGGCGCGCGATGCATGGGTGATCCAGGTCTTATTGCCGGTCACAACATAGTTAGCCCCGTCGAGCACCGCGCGAGTGCGCAGGGCACCAAGGTCAGAGCCGGTATTGGGTTCGGTAAAGACGGCGGTGGGCAGGATTTCAGCCGCCGCGATCTTGGGCAGCCAGTAGTCCTTCTGGGCCTGAGTACCCCCGGTCAGGATCAGTTCGGCGGCAATCTCTGAACGGGTGCCCAGCGAGCCGACGCCAATATAGGCGCGGCTCAGCTCTTCTGAGACGACGCACATGGCCATCTTGCCCATGCCCGACCCGCCATATTCCTCCGGCACGGTCAGACCGAACACGCCCAGCGCGCCCAACTCTTCGACCAGCTCGATGGGGATCAGTTCGTCCTTCAGGTGCCATTGATGGGCAAAGGGCGTGACCTTGGCTTCCGCAAAGGCGTGGAACTGATCGCGGATCATCTCGAAGATGTCTTCCAGACCCGAGGCCTCAAGGATCGGACGGCCCTTGGCTTGGGCCAGCAGTTCTGCGACCCGGCCCTTGACCGCTTGGGTCGCGCCGCCCTGCATCAGGGTCAGAAT
>CANKPO010000066.1 GCA_947484535.1 Caulobacteraceae bacterium | reverse complement strand
GCTGACAAACCCCTATTGGCGGTCCACCGTTGATCTAGGCGAGACCACACAAAAAGAGGGTCCGTCCGGAGGATAGATGACGGATCAGGCGATCGGGACTGCATCAGCAGCCGACAAACCGCGCGGCCTCTCTTTGGGGGGCATTTCTTGGGCTTTGCATCAGGGCGCGCGAGACCCCTATGTCATCCTGATCACCATCTATGTGTTCATGCCCTATTTCTCGACCGTGGTGGTCGGAGATCCGGTGCGCGGCCAAGCCATGGTCGCCGCCTATGGCATGTGGTCCGGTCTGATCGTCGCCTTCACTGCACCCCTGCTCGGCGCCGCTATTGACAGGCTTGGACCGCGTAAACCAGGCATCCTGCTCGGCGTTGCCCTGATGGTGCCGATGATCTTTTCCCTCTGGTGGACCAAGCCTGATGGCTCGGGGCTCAGTGTCGCGACCGTCGTGGTCTTGGCGACCATCATCGCGGTGCTGTTTGCCTATATCGAGATGTTGCACAATGCCCTGCTGATCCGAGCGGCAGGGATGGATAAGGCCCACACGGCCTCGGGTCTTGGGCTGATGTGCGGCAATGGCCTGTCGGTTCTGGCGCTGATCTTCGTGCTCTGGGCCTTTGCCTTGCCAGGTAAGGTCGATTGGCCGTTCATCCCCGCCCTTCCACTCTTTGGCCTTGATCCGCTCCAGCATGAGACCGACCGGATCGTTGCCCCCATTGCAGCGGTGCTCTTTGCGATCTGGACCATCCCGCTGTTCCTGTTTACGCCCGATGAGCCCAAGACCGGGGCGACGGTCATGCAGGCCTTGAAGGGCGGCGTGGAAACTCTGCGCGGGATGCTCGGCCTATTGAAGGGTCACAAGGATGCCGCGATCTTTTTGGGCGCGCGGATGATCTATGTCGACGCCATGACGGCCCTGTTGCTGTTCGGCGGCGTCTATGCGGCCGGTGTCATGAATTGGGGCGTTCTGGAGATGCTGATCTATGGCGTCGCCCTCAGCATCTTTGCCGTCTTTGGCGGCTATTTTGGCGGCTATCTCGACGGACGTTTTGGTCCCAAACGCGGCGTTCAGGTCGCAATCTTGGGCACCATCGTGTGCCTCGTGTCGCAGTTGGGTATGAGGCCGGACCGGATCCTCTATTTCTGGGCCTATGACGTCTCGGCCCATCCCAAGGTCTGGGACGGACCCTTCTTCACCACCTTGCCAGAGCTGCTCTATCTGGTGATTGGCTTTGGCGTGGCGATCTTTGTCACCGGCTCCTATGCCTCCAGCCGCACCCTCTTGACCCGCCTGATCCCGTCCAACCAGACGGGGGCCTTTTTTGGCCTCTATGCCCTGTCCGGCACAGCGACCGTTTGGATTGGGTCAATGTTGGTCCAGCTCTTCACCAGCCTGTTTAAGACCCAGCAGGCGGGCTTCATTCCCATCGCCGCCATGATGGTGATCGGCTTTGTGATCTTGCTGTTCGTCAAGGGTGGGCAAAGGGACACGACCCTCTAAATCAGAGAGGTAACTGGTGTGAACAGGCGTACCAGTCTAGAGCGTCCCCATGTATGCACCGGTCATTCTTCAATCTGAATGGCGAGAGCCGGCGTCGATTTTGGCCGGGCTCGCCCACGAGGACCATGCCGTAGGGCTGATCTCTGACGGTTCGGCCGAAAGGGGTCGCTGGTCCTATGTGGCCGCGCGACCCGATGAGGTCTTGAGCCTAAGCGGCGAAGAGGGGCGCGATCCCTTCTCGGCGCTCTCGATCTTGATCGGGTCGCGTGCAGGCACGGATCGGTCTATCGATCCTGACCTTCCTCCCTTTCAGGGCGGCGTCATTGGCCTGGCCAGCTATGAGCTGGGCGCTCGGTCAGAGCCCGTAGATTTGGCCCGTTCGCAGGGATGGCCGGATCTGGTCTGTGCGCGCTATTTCAGCCTCTTGGCCTTCGATCACCGTCATCGAAAACTGTTTGCGATCGGTTCCGGATCCAACGGCCTCGCGGCGGCTGACGAGGCATTGCGTTGGCTGACCTTGCCTAGGCCGCCTGTCTTTCAGGGACGATTAGCGCAGGGCTTTGACGCGGCCGCCAGCAATGGTGACTACGAAGCCAATGTCGCCACGGTCGTAAAGAAGATCGAGGCGGGCGAGATTTTTCAGGCCAATATTGCTCAGTCTTGGCAGGGGCGGCTATGTTCCGGTGCGACCCCCGCAGACCTGATCGAACGGCTGATCGTCGCCAGCCCCGCACCCTTTGCCGGTTATGTGAAGCTGCCCGGCCGGGCGGTGGTGTCCAATTCGCCAGAGCGGTTCATCAGCATCCAAGCGGGCACGCCGCGTTTGGCGCAGACCCGGCCCATTAAGGGCACCGCTCCACGGGGCGGCGACCTTCAGGCCGATCAGGCCCTAGCAGCCAATCTGCGTGAGAGCCTAAAGGATCGCGCCGAAAATCTGATGATTGTCGATCTGATGCGCAATGATCTGGCGCGGGTCTGTGTGCCCGGAACGGTGCGCACACCCGAACTGTTTGAGGTTGAGACCTTTACCAATGTCCATCATCTCGTCTCAACGGTGGTGGGTGAGCTTGTCGAGGGCGTAGATACCGGTGAGGTTCTGCGCGCCACCTACCCGCCGGGTTCGATTACGGGCGCGCCGAAGGTTCAGGCCATGAGGGTCATTTCTCAGCTGGAGCCGCCGCGCGGGCCCTATTGCGGGGTTCTGTTCTGGGCCGGGTTTGAGGGCGGGTTCGACTCCAGCGTTTTGATCCGAACCATCGCCTTGGTCGAAGATGCTGAGGGTTGGTCCTTTGAAGTGCGGGCCGGGGCGGGGATTGTTGCTGACAGTGACCCGGCCTCCGAGCGTCTGGAAACCGAGCATAAGATCTCTGCCATACGGGCGGCCCTGTCGGGAGATGAACCATGATCGCAATGGATCCCACCGATCGCGGTCTCTTGCTGGGCGATGGTCTGTTCGAGACGCTTCTGGCCTTGGACGGAAAGGTCCAGAGGCCTCTGGTCCATCTGGCGCGTATGGGACGCGGTTGTGCGGCCCTCGGACTGCCTGCGCCCGATCCAGATGAGGCCCTGACGGTCATAGCCGATGCCCTCGCCCGGTCAGGCCTGACCCATGGGCGAGCGGCTGTGCGGCTCAACTGGACGGCAGGCAGCGGTGGTCGCGGTTTGAACCGGCCGCTGACCCTTGAGCCACGTCTGTGGGCAAGCGCGGCAGTTAGTCTAAAGCCGGAACATCCTGCACGATTGATGCTGACCAGTGTGCGCCGCAACGCCACCTCGGTCACGGCCCATCACAAGACCCTCGCCTATCTGGACAATGTCATGGCGCGGCGAGAGGCGCTCGCTGTCGGTGCCGATGAGGCCCTTATGCTCAATCAAGATGCCGATCTGGCCTGCGCCGCCGCCTCCAATCTGTTTTGGATCGAAGGGGAGCAGCTTTTGACGCCAGACCTCTCCTGCGGCGTTCTCGCGGGAACCGAGCGTGCGCGGGTCCTTGCCAAGGCTGCGGAGGCGGGAATTGAAACGCGTCTTGTTCAGGCCCCTGCTGAGGCCTTGCAAAAGGCCGATGGCATCTTCCTGACCAACAGCTTGAACGGTCTTTGGCCCGTGAGCCATTGGCAAGGCCGTGCGGTCCAGACGAGCCCGGATGCCCATAGGATCATGACGGTCTTGGGTGGATCTTAAGACCCCACCTGAACCGGGACCTCAATATCGCAGACTGAAAAGTCAGCCCCCTTGGTGAGGCGGGCCTTGCGGATCAGCCTGGCCCAGATCGGGCTATCGGGCGCTGGGACGCTAATGCGGCGTTGCTGGGCCTTGGGCAGGTCGGCCATGAGGCGAACCGTCGTCATTCGGTCAGGGTCCTGAACCGGTTCGCCGGTCTTGAGCGCGCGCACAACCGATAGGCCCACAACCACCCGGCCCCAGACCGTGTAGCGCTTGTCCAAGGCGGGATAGGCTTGACGCATCAGGAAGAACTCGCTGTTGGCGCTGTTTTCCTTGTCATTGCGTCCGGCCCCGACCACGCCGGGGCAATAGAGGCCCCAGGCCGAGGCCTTGTGATCACCGGTCCATGCCATCACCCGGTTGGGCTGGGTCTGGACGGGAACTGAGCCCATAAGGCCCAGCACCGCGCCGGTCGGCTGGGCCGCAACGACGAGCGGCTGATCGGCGCTGCGCCGGAAGGTGAACTCGGCCTTCAGGTCGGGATAGGCCGAGCGGCCATCATCCTGATTGGTCGGATCACCGGTCTGGGCCATGAAGCCATCAATGACTCTGTGGAAGTGCAGGCCGTCATAGAAGCCTTCGCGTGTCAGCTTCTGGACCCGCGCCACATGGGCAGGTGCCATATCGGGGCGTAGCTCGACAATGATCCGCCCCTTGGTGCTCTCGATGACCAGTAGGTTGTCGGGCGCGATGGGCTGCCAAGCGGGGGCGGCATAGGCGGTGCCGATCCCGAGAATGGACATGCCGACGGCCAGACCCAAACGCGCACGTGCCATCAGCTTGTTCCCCATCGATTGGTGCTAGCGTCCGGTAAAGACCGGTTTGCGCTTTTCGACAAAGGCGGCCATGCCTTCTTTTTGATCCTCGAAGGCAAAGAGCGAGTGGAACAGGCGACGCTCCAGCATCACGCCCTGCGACAGGGGTGTCTCATAGGCGGCATTGACCATCTCCTTGGTCAGCTTGACCGCATTGGGCGATAGGCCCGCGATTTTTTTGGCCGCCGCCATGGCCGTATCGATCAGGTCGGCCAGCGGCACAACGCGGCTGACCAGGGCGCAGCGCTCGGCCTCGGTGGCATCCATCATCCGGCCGGTCAGGATCATGTCCATGGCCTTGGCCTTGCCGATGAAGCGGGTCAGGCGCTGGGTGCCCCCGGCTCCGGGCGAGACGCCCAGATTGATCTCGGGCTGGCCGAACTTGGCATTGTCAGCGGCAATGATGAAGTCGCACATCATGGCGAGCTCACAGCCGCCGCCGAGGGCAAAGCCCGCGACCGCCGCGATAACGGGCTTGCGACAGCGGGACACGGCCTCCCAATTGCGGGTGATGAAGTCTTCGCCATAGACCTCGGCATAGGATTTGGAGGCCATTTCCTTGATGTCGGCCCCGGCGGCAAAGGCCTTGTCCGAGCCGGTGATGACGATGCAGCCGACGGCGACGTCCGCCTCGGCCACAGCCAAGGCGGCGGTCAGATCGTCCATCAACTGATTGTTGAAGGCGTTTAGAGCTTCTGGCCGGTTGAGGCGGATCAGGGTCACGCCTTCGGTGGTTTCAACCAATAGGGTCTGATAGGGGCTCATGGTCAAATTCCTATGCCAGTTCATTAAGTTGGCCGCGCATCAGATGCAGCACAGCCGAAAAGTCCTTGGTCCCATAGCCCAGTCCGCTGAACAGGGCATACATGGCCTCAGCCTGAGCGCCCATGGGGGTCGTTGCGCCGGACTTGGCCGCAGCTTCCTGCGCCAATTTCAGGTCCTTGAGCATCATGCCCGTAGCAAAGCCGCCTTCATAGCCGCGATTGGACGGGGCGGTGGGCACCTGGCCGGGAATGGGGCTATAGCTTGTCAGGCTCCAGCACTGGCCCGAAGACTTCGAAGCGATCTCAAAGAAACGGTCCGCCTCTAGGCCAAGCTTTTCGGCCAGAGCAAAGGCCTCGCAGACGCCGAGCATCGAAATGCCCAGCACCATATTGTTGCAGATCTTGGCCGCTTGGCCTGACCCGGCCTTGCCCGCATGGATGACGACACGGGCCATGGGGGCGAGGGCGGCCTCGACGGCGGCAAAATCCGCCTCTTCACAGCCCGCCATGAAGGCGAGGGTTCCCGCATCGGCGGCGGCAGTCCCGCCTGACACTGGCGCATCGGCGGCGCGAAGGCCAGCGGCCACGGCCATGGCGGCCACGGCGCGGGCGCTATCGACATCGATGGTCGAGCAATCGATCAGCAGCGCCCCCTTGGCGACATGGGGCAGGATGTCAGTCTCGTAGACGCTGCGCACATGCTGGCCCGCAGGCAGCATGGTCAGGACCACCTCTGCATCCATCACCGCGTCGCGGACGGTCGCCGCAGCAATGCAGCCCGCGCTGACGGCCCGCTGGATGGCCTCAGGGCTAAGGTCAAAGGCGCGAACCTGATGGCCGGCCTTGGCCTGATTGGCCGCCATACCGCCGCCCATATTGCCTAGCCCGATAAATGCAATGCGGGTCATGCCCGTTTCCTTATGGTTAGGGGTGTCCATTCCTGATCGGCAGGCAGCGGTGCGAAGATGGCCTCCAGCAGGGCCTCGTCGACCGCTTCCAGCGTGGCCGGGGACCATTTGGGGTTATTGTCCTTGTCGATGATCACGGCCCGTACCCCTTCGAGGAAGTCGTGGCGCTGTACCACCCGCGCACCAATGCGATATTCCATGACCATATTGCTGGCAAAATCGGTCAGGGCCGCGCCGGTCTGGAGCTGGCGTAGGGCGACCTTGAGGGTCTGGGGTGATTTGGTCTTTAGGCTCGTCAACTGCGCTTTGGCCCAGTCGCTCTCATCGCGCTCTAACCGGTCCATCACCGCCTCGACGGTGGGGGCGCTGAAACAATCGTCGAGGATGG
>CANKPO010000065.1 GCA_947484535.1 Caulobacteraceae bacterium | reverse complement strand
GAACTGTCGAGCGCGGCGAGATCGAGATTGAGATAGAGGCTCTTGACCCGCGACCGGTAGAGCGGCACCTGCACGCCGAGCCTCGCCGTTCGCTCCAGCCCCTCAAACTCCAGCGCCTTCAAGAAGCCGTTCGCGGCCTGGGTCTTGGCCTCGGACAGGTTGAGCTGGATACGCGACAGGCTATTGCCTATCGGGGCGCTATAGCCAATGGCGCGATAGTCATAGGCCCCGTCGATCTGGCTTCGCCGATAGGACAGGTCCAAGCGGTCGCCGATCAGGGCCAGAGAACTGGCAGACACCGACAGGGCGGCCTGTTTTGAGCCGAACTCACGGCGTAGCCGATCATCCGAAGAGACCTCTAGCTCAAGCGCTTGACGATCAATCACCACCAACAGGTCGGCGGAGCCCTCTACCGTCTTTGAAGGACGGATAATGACCGATGCTGATAGACCGCTAAGATCATCAATTCCGAGGATGGAGCGCTCAAGGTCATGGGTTCGGACCGGTCCCGACTGCACGACACTCCGCAACCGCTTGCGGACCGCAGATGCAATCTGATTGGCGCGGGAAACCGAGAGCTTCTGTTTAAATTCAACATCGACCTGGTCTATGGCCCCCTCAATGACCGTGATGCGCACCACACCATCAATCACGGTTTGCACCGGTACGATGGCGACGGTCAGAGCATATCCCCGGGCGGCATAGAGCGCCGAAATCTGATCGGCCAAGCCCTTGAGTTCGGACAGCTTTACGGCCCGGCCCGTTAGCGGTTGGGTTAGGGTCAATTGCTCCTTAGGGCTGAGCCCCGTTGAACCGTCAATCCGGATCTGTTCGACAAGAAATGAGGGATCATCTGTGGCCGATTCCGCACTGGGCCGTTCGATCTTGAACGGGGCAACACTGCGACTTCGCGGCAGATCCGGCTTCTTAGCGTCCTGACCTATGGCCTTAGACGATGGCAGCGAGATCGGTTGTCCATAGGCACGCGTGCTCAAACCCAGTGTCGATAGGCTAAGCAAGCTCCATAGGATCAATCGCTGTAACGCGGCTTTCACTGGCAACGCTCGAAGATGAATCATATTACAATTTCAAATAGTAAAAGATGAATAGCGATTTTAGAAAGCAACGCACAGAACTATTGCGTCGGCTGATAGAAATAATTGATTTAAATCAGTAGCTTTCGGTATTGAAATGCGCGAACCGAACCTGCGCGGATGAAAAAGCACCCTCTTGTTTGGAGATTGGCTCTTGCCGGGCGCCGCAAAAACAGCGTTTCATCGGGCTATTAGAAACCCTTGAGAAAGATCCCAACGATGAAGAAGATGATCCTCGCGAGTCTTGCAGGCCTGTCGATCGCATTTGCTGCTGGCGCGGCTCTGGCGGCTGACAAGCTCACGGTTGACGCAACCCCGATTGCGGACCTTGCCGCTACGCCTGAGACCAAGGCCATTTTGGACAAAGATCTGCCCGGCCTGACCGCTCACCCTGCCTTCGACCAGTTCAAGGGCATGACGCTAAAGGCCCTTCAGCCCATGAGCGGCGGGGTCCTCACTGACGAACAACTCGCCGCCGTCCAGGCTGGTCTGGACGCTTTGGCGAAGAAGGACACCCCCTCTCGCTAAGCCATTTTCGCGGTTGGCCTTTTCAATCGCAATCGACCCGAGGCCCTCGTCACAGCGAACTGTGGCGGGGGCTTTGTTTATGGCGCCAAGGAAATTGCCCTCTCGCACCAAGAAAAATGGGACGGCTCAGGCTATCCTCAGGGCCTAAAGGGCGATGACATCCCCATTTCCGCGCGCCTGATGGCCGTCGCTGACGTCTATGACGCCCTGATCAGTCGGCGTTATTATAAGGACGGTATGGCCCACGAGGTGGCGGTCGACATCATCACCAAGGGCGCCGGTCAGCATTTTGACCCGGACATCGCCGCCGCCTTCCTCGAGATCCTGCCAAAGATCAAACAGATCGCGGACAGTTTGGCGGACAACTAGTCCGCCTCCTATCGACCCGTGAAATTAGGTTTTCGCTTTTCAAAAAAGGCCTTACGGGCTTCTTTTCCATCATCACTTCCAAAGGCCACATCAAAGCGCGCCGCCGCTTCGATGGCCTCAACCCTGCTGCAAGTCAGTTGATCCCTGAGCGCATTCTTCTTCTCGGAGCGGTTCAGGGGGATTGTGCGGACAAGGCCTGCACCGGTGATTTTGACATCGCAGGTCATGGTGTTCGCCTTAGTGGATTTGAGCCTTCAGGCTGGGAAAAGCTGAGGACCCTATAGATCCACCAGATGGGGCCTCGACCGATGCGCTGGGAACGCGACAAGACAAAGATTGGCCTTGGAATTGAGGGCTTTGTCATTTTATGATGGTTTAAGGTCGGTCTCTTTGGCGATTAGGGGAAATAGGATGATCCGTTCAAGAACAGCGGCGAGCCTCATGGCCATTGCGCTCATGGTTGGCCTATCCAGTTGCCAGACATCGAGTACGACTGCCGCCTCTGGCCGTTCCCTGATGAGCAGCAACAGAACTGCGCCTCTGAGCCACCCCAACATAGTGATCATCCTCGCCGATGATATGGGCTGGCGCGACGTCGGCTATCACGGCAGTGAAATCAAGACCCCGAACATTGATGCCTTAGCCGCCAAGGGCGTCATCCTGGATCGATACTACGCCCAACCGAGCTGCAGCCCCACCCGCTCAGCCCTGATGACGGGCCGCTCGCCGATGAGACTGGGCGTGGTTCAGCCCCTGTCGAAACTCGCGCCGACCGGCTTGCCCTTGAGCGAAAAGCTGCTGCCGCAATATCTCAAAGAGGCGAACTACCAGACCGTCTTGACCGGAAAATGGCACTTGGGTGGGCGTCAACGCGCATATCTGCCCAATCAACGCGGGTTCGATCAGTTCTATGGGTCTTTGAACGGTGGCATCGGCTATTGGGACCATGTCCATGGCGGTGGGCTTGACTGGCAGCGCAATGGCAAGACCCTACGCGAAGAAGGCTATGCCACTGACCTCATTGCGAGCGAGGCCATCAAGTTGCTTCAAGGCCGCGATAAGCGCCGCCCCCTGATGCTCTACGCGGCCTTTGGCGCGCCGCACCTGCCGAACGAGGCCCCAGAAGCGGCCATCGCGCAGTATGCTGACATCAAAAACCCTTATAGACGCGGCCATGCGGCCATGGTGACAGAATTGGACTCCGCCATTGGTCGGCTCGTTGAAACGCTGAAGTCCGAAGGCATGCTCGACAATACGATCATCTGGTTCATGAGCGACAATGGCGGCCTGATCGCTTCGCCTCCGCCATCCTTTACCGCCCTCGGGCAGCAGATCGCCAAGATGGAGGCTGCGGCCGGAACCAAATTGACTCCCCGGTTCATGGAGTTCCTGCGGGTCAACAATATTGAAGGTGGGTCTGACAATCTGCCGCTCAAAGGTGCCAAGGCGACGGTCTATGAAGGCGCCGCGCGGGTTCCCTCCTTCGTCTATTGGCAAGGAAAGCTTTCCCCGAAGACCTCGGCCCAGATGATCACCGCGCAGGATGTTTTGCCGACCTTGATGCAGGGCGCTGGGCTAAAGGTGCCTGCGCGTTTGGATGGACGGAGCATGTGGCCCGCCCTCACCAAGGCCAAAGCCCTACCTGTATCGGACTATGTCATTCAGGCCAGTAAGGGTCTGGCGCAAGACGAGGCCTATTACCGCTATCCGTGGAAACTGGTTCGCATCGACGGTGCCCCTGAGGCGCTCTACAATGTTGAAACGGACCCTAGCGAAACGACCGACCTCGCCGTGCGCCATCCTGAACGGGTCAAGAGCCTTTCCGCAGCCCTCACTGCCTTTCCTCGCGGGCCAAGCGTGCAGGTCTCGATGAAGGACGCCATCCTTGATCCGGACTTCTTCGGTGGAAAGGAAGATCGCGCGCCTTGGGCAGATACGGTAATGGGGCCTCCGCCGTCAGACGACTGAACGGGACCATAACCTCGAAGGTTATTGCAACGCTCCATTGCCCCGCCCTAGTCTGTGAGTCTTACAAGGGTGGAGGTTGAGGCAATGTTGGCTTTTCGCGTGATGCTCGGTCTGATCCTGATCATCCTTACGGCCTATACCGGCAAGGTCCTCAGCACAGACGGCTTTACCCTGTTCCAAGTCTTCTTCGGGGACATGGCCAAGTTACAATGGGCGGGGCAGTTCAATCTCGACTTCTTGTTCATGCTAGCCCTATCGGCGGTATGGGTCGCATGGCGCAACCGGTTCAGCCCCAAGGGTCTTGGATTGGCGGTCTTAGCCTTTTTCCTCGGATCCGCTTTCCTTGGCGTTTATCTTCTGGTTTTGAGTTTCCAACCCGGCGCAACGGGAAAATCCATCCTCATCGGCACTGATCGCGAATAGTGAGCGTCAACCCTTAATGACCAAATTCCAAAAATAACTGGCTAGATATATAAGGATTACCGTATTTTAGGGCTTTAATATTGACAACTATGGTTCATAACGATTTGGATGCGCTCAACAGAGGCGCGCTCCGACCATGAATCTATCCACCAATTCGAATATTGCCCTATCACCAAAGGCCTTGCGTGATGGTCAAAATCGTCTGAGGGCCAGTTTAGAGTCTCTCAAGGGTCGGCTCCTCAGCCCAGAGGCTCTGCTTCAAGGGCAACAGCGGGTTCTTGAACTGGTTGCTCGCAATGCATCCCTCAAAGAAACCCTATCGGAAATCGCGCGGCTTGCCGAAGAGGCCTTCCCCGACATGTCGGCCTCGATCCTCTATTTCGATCCCGTGGCTCAAGTTCTGCGCGCGGGAGGCTATGGCCGCCTGCCAAACTCCTTTGCCGAGGCCGTAGAGGGCATGGTCCCCGGACCCAATATGGGCAGTTGCGGCACCTGCGCCTTTACGCGTGAACCGATCATCAGCGTGGATGTGTTCGAAGACCCCCTCTGGATCGATTTTGTCGGTCTCTGCAAAGACTATGGCATTCGCTCCGCCTGGTCGACGCCGCTCATTGATGGGCGAGATGGCTCACTCCTGGGCGTATTTGGCATGTACTACCCCACTATCTGGTCGTCGGAACGGGCGGTAGACATCTCGTTCGCGCAGGATTTCCACCAGCTAGCAACCATTGCCGCAGAGCGTCATCGAGATGAGGAACGGTCCCGCTACCTGGCCACTCACGATGCTTACACAGGGCTCGGCAACCGTAACCTTCTGATCGAGCAGGGTGAAGCGCTGGTCAACCGCGCCGTCTCAACGGGCTCCCCCCTCACCTTAGCCTTTATCGACCTTGATCGCTTCAAGCCAGTGCGGCAGCAGTTTGGTCACGCCCAAACCGACGTGATTTTCGCCCAGATCGCCACACGGATGCGCGAACGATTGAATTGCGCCGAGCTATTGATCCGGTTCGACGGTGACGAATTTGTTGCCTTCCTTCCCCTGGCCATGCCCGACGCAAAGGCTCTGATGGTCGAGTTGGCGAAAGATATGGCAATAGGCTTCGAGATGGCCGAACTGAACCTTCAGATCACCTTCTCCTGCGGTCTGTCGACCTATGACCATGACACCAGTGATTTGGACATGATCCTAATTATGGCTGATGAAGCCACACGCGTCGCCAAGCAACTGGGCGGCGATATGATCGTTATTGCGGACCAAACCCTCGCTGCCCGCGCCAAGAGCCGACGCAGCATCCGCAAGATGCTCGAAGTGGCGCTCGAGACTGACGCCATTCAGCCCTTCTATCAGCCGATCATGAACCTGACGACGGGACGCGCTAAGGGGTTTGAGGCCTTGATGCGGATTACCGATGAGAAACTTAAAACCGTTCCAATTCAAGATCTTATCGCTGTTGCGGAAGAGACCGGCCAGATTCACCGTATCGGTTTGAAGATGTTTGAAGCGGCCTGCAAGACGGTAGCAGATCCCAGCGATCCCCTGAAGGGGCTCTCGGTCAACGTCAATATTTCCGTAGCCCAACTGTTGAAGGTCGGGACCACGCAACAGATTCTTGATAGCCTCGCAAGGTTCGGTGCCGATCCAGCCCGCCTATGCCTAGAGCTTACAGAAAGTCAGTGGCTGGACGGTGATGGCGCCGGTCGCCGCGCGCTGATGGAGCTCCATGATGCGGGACTGAAACTCGCGCTCGATGACTTCGGAACCGGCTACGCCTCGCTGAACTACCTGCGCTCCCTGCCCTTTGACATCATCAAGGTCGATCAGAGCTTCGTAAAACTGATTGGACAGGATCGACAGGCCGACGCCCTTTGCGAAACGGTTCTAGCCCTTGGCAAGGCCTGTGGACTGGATGTTGTCGCCGAGGGTGTTGAGACGCCAGAACAGCTCAAGGCCCTTACCGACATGGGATTCGAGCTTGGCCAGGGCTATCTCTGGTCCAAGGCCATGCCGGTCGATATGGCGTCTAAATGGCTAACCGAAAGCATCCAATAGGCTGATAACAACCGTCTATCGCAGTTAATTCGCCTCAGATTGATCAAGAACAGTCTGAGGTATCCCGCTGATTTCGATACGGTATTTCTTACGAAGATCGGCCAAGTAGGTTGCGTTGCGGGCCTTACGCGCCTCCTCTTGATAGGCGGCTAAAACATCGGGCCGCACCTCATCAAGCGATGGCATCGTGGCGCTGACGCGGGAATCCACCTTGATCAGGTGAAAGCCATAGGCCGAAGCGATGGGACCAGACCATTGGTTCAGCGGCGCGGTTAGCAAGGCCCCGGCAAAGTCT
>CANKPO010000064.1 GCA_947484535.1 Caulobacteraceae bacterium | reverse complement strand
AGCCAGATGGTGCAGATCTCGGCCATCGGTGCCGATGAGCATAGCGTCAGCAAATATGCCCGCACCAAGGCGGCCGGTGAGGCGGCGGTCAAGGCCCTGATCCCGTCGGCCATTATCCTGCGTCCCTCGATTGTCTTTGGTCCTGAAGATGACTTCTTCAATCGGTTTGCGTCCATGGCCACCATGGCGCCGGTTCTGCCCCTGATCGGTGGCGGGGCGACGCGGTTCCAGCCGGTCTTTGTCGGTGATGTTGCGAGCGCCACCGTCGCGGCCCTCAGCGATCCAGGTCACGCGGGCAAGACCTTCGAGCTTGGCGGCCCTGCGACCTATAGTTTCAAGGACCTGCTAGAATTGATCCTGCGTGAGACGGGCCGTAACCGTCCGCTGGTGCCTGTGCCTTGGGCCATTGCCGGTCTGATCGGGATGGCGGGGGATATTCAGGTCAAGCTGACCCCGTTTGCGCCGGTCTTGACCAGCGATCAGGTCGAACTGCTCAAGAGCGACAATGTCGTTAATCCGAACCTGCCCGGTCTGGCCGCGCTCGGCATCGAGGCGACCAGCGTCGAGGCCATCGTGCCGTCCTACCTCTATCGCTATCGCAAGGGCGGTCAGTACGCGGACCTTGTGAAGCCGGCCTAACCCCCTTCCCCGGCTTCGCCGGTACTTCCCCCAGAGGGGGAAGATCTTGGAGCCTTAAATCTTCCCCCTCTGGGGGAAGTGGCGCGAAGCGCCGTAGGGGGCCTTGTTTTCCTAAGGCCCACAAAAAAGCCCTCCGGCCAGTCATAGGCCGAAGGGCTTTTTCTATAGGGTGGAAAAGATCGGCCTAGCGCGGGGCGAGGATCATGATCATTTGCTTGCCTTCCATGCGCGGCTCGTACTCGACCTTGGCGACGGGTTCGAAGTCGGCGCGGACCTGGTGCAGCAGCTTCATGCCCAGTTCGGGGTGGGCCAGTTCACGGCCACGGAAGCGGAGCGTCACCTTGACCTTGTCACCCTCTTCGAAGAAGCGGTGCATGGCGCGGGCCTTGACCTCGTAGTCGTGCGTGTCGATGTTCGGACGCAGCTTGATTTCTTTGATTTCGACGACCTTCTGCCGCTTGCGCGCCTCAGCCTTCTTCTTCTGCTCTTGGAACTTGTACTTGCCGTAATCCAAGATTTTGCAGACCGGTGGCTCGGAGTTTGGAGACACCTCAACGAGGTCCAGACCTGCCTCCTCCGCCGCTTCGAGCGCGGAGACAGTGGGCATGATCCCTTGTTTCTCGCCGTGCTGATCGATCAGCAGGACTTTGGGAACTCGGATCTCGTCATTGATACGCGGGCCGTCTTTGGACGGGGGCGCTGGCATTGGGCGGCGAATAGGCGGGTCTCCTGACCTGTTTATGGGTGCAAGGTCTACTTAACGGCAGAACCGCTAAATAACCGAGCGAAAAGATATATGACGAAGCCTTGCCTCGCGATCAAGCTCCGCTGAGGCATTGCGGTCGATTAAGCACCGACTGCGACCGGAAGGTGTCACTTCGGGGCCCTTGGGACCGACGGATAGGCCAGAGCGGCACGTAAAACCGGCTCCAGCGCCAGATCCGCGAGATCGGCGCACTGAAGGATGATGACATGGCCGCGCGGGGCACACTGGGCGGGTTCAGAGGCGGCGGAGAAGAGCGCCACTGTGGGGGCTCCTGCTGCGGCCAGCATGTGAAGGGGCCCTGTGTCATTTCCAACCGCTAGCGCCGCCCTCGTGCCCAGCGCGGCGATCTGCAAGAAACTGGTCTTGCCGGTCAGGTCCAAAACCTGAGGCGCGATTTGACGAATGCGAGCCGCGTCGTTCTCTTCCAAGGCGCTGCCGAGCACGGCGACGGTCATGCCCTCTGCGATGAGGGCTTGAGCCAGCAGGGCAAACTGCGTCACCGGCCAGCGCTTTTCGGGCCGGTGGGGCGAAGCGCCGGGCACCAGCAGGGCCAGAGGTCTGTTCAGGTCCCTCGGCAAGGGCACGGGCGTTTGGGCGGCAAAAGATAGGTCTGGCGGCGGCGCAGATCCCGGTGTGACCGGTGCATCGGGCCAGATGCCCGCATCACGCATCTGATCGGCCTGTCGCTCCAGCGTGTGCATGGTGTCGCGCAGAGGATTGCGATGGGGCAGGGCGCAGAACCTAGCGATCCCCGACCATTGCGGCGCAAAGGGCAGAAGCCCGTAGAAATAGCGGCTTGAACGCGATGAGGTCTGAAGATCATAGACCCGGCCATAGCCTGCCCGTCGCAATCGTCGGATCAGCTCTAGGGTCTCGCGCCAGTCCTTGGGCCGACCGTCGGTCTCGATGATGTCGACCAGACCGCTGGCCTTGGCGAGGGCCTGATAGGGCGGGGTGGTCAGAAGGGTGATCTTGGCCTCAGGGTGGGCGAGGCGAATGCGCTTCATCGCTGCCAGTGCCAGCACAAAGTCGCCCAAGGCTCCAAGCTTGATGATCAGGATCGGCTTCATCTCGCGCTCCCGACCAGCCGCCCATAGACCGCCAGCGTCGCCGCCGTCATGGCCTCGACGCCAAACAGCCGCACCGCGCGCTCACGGCCTGTAGCGCCCAGCTTGGCCCGGTCCTTGGGGCTGAGAGCCAACAGCTTGGCCAGACCCGCCTGCCACGCCTCGATGTCGCCGGGTGCCAGCAACAGGCCCGTCTCGCCCTCGATCACCGTTTCGCGAAAGGCCCCGTGATCAGAGGCCAGCACAGGCCGACCCATGATCTGAGGCTCGACGGCTGTGCGGCCAAAGGCTTCGGGTTCGAGCGAAGGGGCGGCGGCAGCGTCGCAGGCCAGATAGGCTGCGGGCATGTCATCGCAGTGGCCGACCAGACGTACGGCTTCCTCTAGACCAGCCGCCT
The DNA here is from genome assembly GCA_947484535.1 of Caulobacteraceae bacterium. Taxonomy (GTDB): domain Bacteria; phylum Pseudomonadota; class Alphaproteobacteria; order Caulobacterales; family Caulobacteraceae; genus CAISGS01. The sequence continues at coordinate 4,252 of CANKPO010000064.1, read as the reverse complement.
TGGCCGCCGCGATCAGTTCATCGCGGTAGCCATCGCGGCCCTGAGCATCTCCCGCCAAGATCAAGATCACCTCGCCCTGCCCAGCCGCCTTGAGCGCGGCCAAGGCATCGATGAGCAGCCGCTGGCCTTTCCAGCGGGTGAGGCGCCCTGCGAGCAGAAGCACGAGGCGCTTTTCGTCTGGCTCCAATCCCCATTTGGCCCGCTGGGCCGCGACGCGTTCGGCAGAGACAAGCTCAGGATCAAATCGCGTCAGATCGACCCCGCGCGGTATGGCAATGACCCGCTCGGGTGCCACGCCATGCTCGGTAATGACGTGGGCGCGGGTATAGTCCGAATTGGCGATGGTCAGAGCGCCCCGCGTCATGATCGAATTATAGAACCGCTTTAGGCCAGAGCGGGCATTATAGACCCCGTGATAGGTGGCCAAGAACGGCACCTTGGCCAACTTGGCTGCGATCAGGGCGCTGATGGCAGGGGCGCGGGACCGGGCATGGATCAGGCTGACCCCTTCGCGCTTGATCAGGGCCGCTAGGGCTAGGCCGTTAGCAATGATCTTGATCGGGTTCTTGGTCTTCAAATCCATCGTCAGAAGCTGCCCGCCAGCCTCGGCCAGTCGGGCGTTCATCCGGCCACCTCGGCTCGCGACCATCGAACGTCCGCCTGCCCGAACGACCGCAGCCGAGACATCCAGCGCCGTCTGCTCCGCCCCCCCGGTCTCCAGTTCCGGGATGACTTGCAGCAAGGTGAAGTGTGCGGGTAGCGACAGGGTGGTAATCCTTGGACTTGACCCTTGAGTCTGCCCCACTGTTCACCTCAGTGATTCGGGACGATCGGCGGGCCAAAGAGAACGCGATCATTACCTAAGGAAAGGGCTTGGCGCCATGGCAGAAAAGGTTGGGCGTCTGGATCGCGAAGATGGCGGCTATCTGGCTTGGCGGCGCATCGATGGCGAGGGGCCAACGATCATCTGGCTTGGCGGCTTTCGCTCGGACATGACCGGCACCAAGGCCCAGGCCCTGTCCGGTTGGGCGCAGGCAACCGGGCGTGACTTTCTCAGGTTCGACTATTTTGCCCACGGCCTGTCCACGGGGGATTTCAAGGACGCGACGATCACGCGCTGGCGGGCCGATGCTCTGGCCGTGATCGACGAGATGACCTCTGGACCGGTCGTGCTGGTCGGATCATCCATGGGCGGCTGGCTGGCCTGCTTAGCGGCCTTGGCGCGGCCAGAGCGTGTGGCCGGGATGGTCCTGATCGCGCCAGCGGCGGATTTCACCCACCGCCTGATGTTGCCCAATCTCAGCCCAGAGGCCAAGGAGGCCCTGCTGAGCGAAGGGATCTATATGCAGCCTTCGGACTATGGCGAGGAGCCCTATCCCCTGACCGCAACCTTGCTGGCTGATGGCGTCCAGTGGTCGATCATGCCCGGGCCGGTCGAGATTCGCTGTCCCGTGCGGGTCTTGCAAGGGGGGCAAGATCTAGATGTGCCTTGGGCCCACGCCATGGCCTTGAGCAATGGGCTTCAAGGCTCAGATGTCAGCTTCAACCTGATCAAGGACGGTGACCATCGTCTGTCGCGGCTTGAAGACCTCGAACAGCTCTTGGCCCTGACCGAAGATCTGATGGGGCGTCTCTAAGCGTTCTCGTCGGCCCAGATGGCGTTTAGGCCCTCGCGATAGGTCTGATAGGCCGGTTTCCAGCCCAGTTCCTGCTTGGCCAAGGCGTTGGAGACGCGTTTGTTCTCAGCATAGAAGCGCTGGGCGATGGGGCGCAGACTGTCGACCGACACTTCAGGCGGTAGGGGCAGGCCTGCGAGGGTGGCGGCATAGGTGATCACATCCTGCGGCGGCGCAGGCTCATCATCACACAGATTATAGATGCCGCCCGCGCGGGGCCGGTCGATGGAGGCCTCAAGGCCCCTGGCGATGTCCTCGACATGGACGCGCGAAAAGACCTGTCCCGGCTTGATCACGCGCGAGGCGTTGCCCGCCCTCAACCGATCAAAGGCCGAGCGGCCGGGGCCGTAGATCCCGGGCAGGCGAAAGACCGTGACGCTTAAGCCCATCCCCTGTCCGACCTGCCGCCAGTCCTGTTCAGCCCCGACCCGGCGCGCGCCTTCCAGCGAACTGGCTCGAAGCGCAGAGACCTCGAACGCCCACCGCCCTTGCAGATCGCCATAGACGCCGGTGGTCGACAGATAGCCGATCCAGTCGGGAAAGGCGCCGGACTGGGCTAAGGCCGGAACAATCTGCTGCAGGGCAGGGCAGCCCTCCGGTCCCGGCGGCGCGGTGATCAGGACCGCGCGGGCTCGACCCATCGCGGCGATCATCGCTGCCCGGTCGTCGGGATCGACGGGGGTAATGCCCTGATCTGCTAGGATTTTCGCCTTTTCAGGGGTGCGCGCGGTGGCGGACAGGCTCCAGCCTCGCTGGACCATCCGCCGCGCCAAGGCCTCACCGCTGAACCCAAAACCATAGATGAACAGTTCCGACGCCATCTGGCTTTCCCCTGATCCTTGCCCAAGGGATAGCAGGATGGCGGGGGAGGTCACTGTGTTTTTATGGGGGTGGAACCCCCTACCTCTCAAGATCCGTGTTCCCCGCGAAGGCGGGGATCCAGACCCGTCCACGCCGCACGGAAGCGCCCCCCTCTCCCAACCCTCTCCCCCTCAAGGGGGGAAAGGGCTTTGTTCATTTAACAAGGAGCCCCCTACCCCGGCTTCGCCGGTACTTCCCCCAGAGGGGGAAGATTTAGGGATGGGTGATCTTCCCCCTTTGGGGGAAGTGGCCCGCAGGGCCGAAGGGGGTCTTTTTTGCCTAACCCAACAGGTCTCGCATCATGGCCCGCACATCGGCTTCCATCTCTGGCCGCGCGAGGGCCAGGGCGATGTTGGCGCGTAGGAGGCCGAGCTTGTCGCCGCAGTCATAGGTTACACCCACATATTCCAAGGCGTGAAACTCTTGGCTCTTGAGCAGGGTGAGCATGGAGTCGGTCAGTTGGATCTCACCGCCCGCGCCCTTGCCCTGTTCGGCCAGCAGACCGAAGATCTCGGGCTGTAGGATATAGCGGCCTGAAATGAACAGGTTGGAGGGCTCGGTGCCCTTGGCGGGCTTTTCGACCATGCCAGTCATGCGATTGAGACGGCCTGAAGGCTTGTCCAGCGCGACAATGCCATATTGATGGGCTTGACCCTCTGGGCAGGGCTCGACCACGACAATATTGCCGCCCTTTTGATTATAGGCCTCGATGGCCTGACCGAGTGGGGCCTTGGCGGCGCTCATCACCATATCGGGCAGCATGACGGCAAAGGGCTCGTCACCGATAATGTCGCGGGCACACCAGACCGCATGGCCCAGACCGAGCGGGGCCATCTGCCGCACAAAGCTCATCTCGCCAGGCCTTGGCAATTCACCGAGCAGCTCGGCCAGAATGTCGAGCTTGCCCTTGGCCTGAAGCTGGGCCTCCAGTTCCACCTGATGGTCGAAATAGTCCTCAATCGCGCCCTTGGAGCGGCCCGTGACAAAGACGAAATGCTCGATCCCGGCGGCGCGGCCCTCGGCGATGATGTAGGACAGGATCGGCCGATCAACGACGTTGAGCAGTTCCTTAGGGGTCACCTTGGTGCCCGGAAGGACGCGTGTTCCAAGACCCGCCACGGGTAGAACGGCTTTGCGAACGGGTTTCATAGGCTCTCCGTACCGATGCGGGACCATGATCTGACCCGTTAGGCGTCCTTACCTCAGTCCAGCCGAGCAAAGACCTCTAGCCTTTATTCTACTGTAACGGATTTGGCCAGATTGCGCGGCTGATCGACATCAGCGCCCTTCTGGACGGCGACATAGTAGGCCAGCATCTGGATCGGCGCGGACATGACCAGAGGCGTGATCAAGGGATCGCTGCTGGGCGCAATTACGATACGGACCCCGGCGGGCGCGTGCGCTGCGCCTTCCTCATCGGTGAACAGGATGACCCGTCCCCCGCGCGCGATGACCTCGGACATGTTAGAAGCGGTCTTTTCGAAGAAGCTGTCATGCGGGGCGATGATAATGACGGGTGTGGCCTCGTCGACCAGGGCAATCGGCCCGTGCTTCAGTTCGCCCGCCGCATAGCCCTCAGCATGGATATAGCTGATTTCCTTGAGCTTTAGCGCCCCTTCCATGGCCAGTGGATACATGGGCCCGCGCCCCAGATAGAGAACGTCCCTGGCCTTGGCCGTGTCGATGGCGAGGGCGCGAACGGCCTCTTCGGTCTT
>CANKPO010000063.1 GCA_947484535.1 Caulobacteraceae bacterium | reverse complement strand
TTCCGGGTAACCGATCAGGCGACGGGGCAAGGCTGGTACGTCCCGGTTCTGGTGGCCAAGGGCGCGGCCCCCGGCAAGCGCCTGTTGCTCACGGCGGCAGTCCACGGAGACGAGCTGACCGGCATCGCGGTGATCCAAGACCTGTTCAACGACCTAGACCCCAAGAGCCTCAAGGGTGTGGTGATCGGCGTTCCGGGCCTCAATCAGCCGGGCCTTTTGCAGGCCGCGCGCGAATTTAAGCCGAGCCACGGGGCGACGGGGGCCAATCTGAACCGCAAGATGCCGGGTGATGTGAAATCGGACGAGATCATCAATGTCTATGCTGGGCGGCTCTGGACCAAGCTGTTCATGGGCAATGCCGACATGGCGGTCGATCTGCACACCCAATCGCGCGGCACCCTCTATCCCTTCTATGTCTTTGCCGAGACCCCTGAGGCTAAACACATGGCCGATCTGTTGCGGCCAGATGTCATTGCCCTCGATCCGGGCGTGCGCGGCACGATTGAAAATGAGTTCAATCCCGCCGGCATCCAAGCCGTCACGGCCGAACTTGGCGCGCCCGAGGTGTTTGATCCGGCCATGACCCGCCGCGCCCTCACCGGTATTCGCAATCTGATGATCGATGCGGGCATGATCAGCGGCAGGATAGATCTGTCAGGCCCTGAGCCCTATGTCGGCAATGACACCGCCGACATCACCGCCCAGCGCGGCGGCTATGTGCGGGTCAAGGTCACCATCGGCCAGAAGGTCAAGACCGGCGATCTGCTGGCCACGGTCTCCGATCCCTTTGGCAAGATCACCGCGACGGCTGTTGCGCCTCACGATGGACAGGTCCTGTCGGTCGCCACCACCCCGATCCACGAGATCGGGGAGATGATGGTCCGGCTGATCTATTGGAAGACGGCCAAGCCCTAACGCCTAAGGGTCAGCCCGACCCTGACCTGACGCGGCGCGCCATAGCTGTCGACCCCATCGGCGGTCTGGCCGATGGAAATCTTGGCGTCGGTGACATTGTCCGCTGCGAGATAGAGATCGGCGCTCTTGACCACCTGCCATCGCACGCGCAGGTCCACCGAGGTGGCGGGCCCAAGCTTGCGCAGATTGAGGTCATCTTCAAAGCGCGAGCCTTCGAGCCGGATGTCACCATTGACGCTCAGGCGCGGCACAGGTGTCCAGATGAGTGAGGCGACCGTGGTCACTTCGGGCGTCTGGGCCGGGCGTTTGCCATTGAGCTGCGCCGTAGTGCTGCCGCCATCGACCCGCGCATGGGTGGCCGAGATCGCCGCGCGAAGTTTTAGCGTCTGGGTCAGATCGGTCGAGGCTTCAGCCTCCAAGCCATAGGCATCAATCTGTCCGGCATTTTGGCGTTGGCGAAGGACGCCGCCCGCTGGAATGAACCCGGCGGTTGGGAAGGTCCTTGGACCGACTCCGACCGTGACATTGGTGATCGGGTCACTGATCCGATTGACGAAGCCGCCAAGGCTCCAATTCCAGGCCTGATCGCCGCCGATGGCCAGATCTAGGCCGCCCAGCCGCTCGGGCTTGAGGCCGGGATTGGCCTCGGTCACGTCATTACCAACGCGAAAAGGCCGGTGCAGTTCGTTCAAGGTCGGGGTCCGGAAACCGGAATAGACCGCCGTTCTGATCCACTGGTTCTCACCCAGACTGCGACGCAGGCCAAGGCGAGCGGTGGGCTGGATGCCATCCTTGTTGGCCGAGGTCTGATCCAAGGTCACGGCACCGGTTTGGATATCGCGCTCGCGGCGGAAGCCATCACGGGCTGACCAGCGATCAACCCGCGCCCCGCCCGCCAGCAGCCAAGGCCCCATCTGGCGCGAGGCCTCGGCATAGGCCCCGATCACCTGGGTCTGACCCCCAGCACGGCGATCACGAGTGAAAACGCCGTTCAGGTAACGGAACCTTTCATGCACCTCGCCGTCGGTCAGCCGCGCGTCGGCGCCGACCTCCGCGCTCCAACCGGGCTGAACCCAGCGCCAAGCGGCGTTGGCGCCGTAGCCCGTCGAGGGTGTCTCATACTGCTCATTGGCTGGCGTCGTCGTTGCCCGCCCAGCCGCCACGGCTGCGGAACTGTTGGCGAGATCCGACTGGCGAACCCAAGCCTGCATCCGCCACCCGGCAGCATTTAGCCTCGCATCGCGCACCAGCGTCAGGCTGGCCTGCCGGCCCTCAACCCGGCTATTGGCCCCGCGAAGGCCAGCGCCCCGTTCCTCTTCATAGGCCCCAATCCGCAAGGCACCGACGGCATTGCCGATATCGCCCTGCAAGCGCGCCGAGGCGGTCCAACTATCGAGACCTGCCCGAATATCTGCCGAGCCCGCCTTTGAACCACGCACGGGCACATAGCCGTCCGATTTTTCCTTGCTGCCCACGATCAAGAGCGAACCCGTGGCCGCAGACAGGGCCAGCCTTTGCGCGCCCAATTCACCAGCCGAAAGGTCCAAAACGTAGCCACTATCAGGTCCGGCCTCATCAAGGCTGACCACACCGGTCAAGGCCCCTGCGCCATAGGCCCCAGCACCCGCGCCGCGAACGACCGACGCCCCTGACAAACCTTCTGGTGGCAGCGCGGTCCAGATCACCCAACCACCGAAGGGATCATTCTGGGGCACACCGTCGAGGGTCACGAGGGCCCGGCCTGCGCCCGATGGGGCAATGGCCCGTAAAGATACCCCTTGCGAGGTCGGATTGGCTGACAGGCTAGAGGTTCGGCGAAACAGGGATGCACCCGGAACCGCCTTCAAAGCCTCATCCAATCGCGGCGAGGCCTGCAGGTCCTGCGCCTTCAATCGCACGATAGAAAAGACCGGATCGGTGGGGGATGGCGACAGACGGGCCGCCCGAACGACGATGGTTTCAACCGGCGCGGCTTCAACCTGCGCGGAGGGCTGGGCGGTAGGCATATCCATAATCATTCGAGACGTCGTCCTCACTAAAGATCAAACCCGACCGAAGGCGCTTAATGGGCGCGACGCAACCCATTATTAGGGCGTGAACCGTTGCCATCGGCGCTCCGATGCAACATGATCGGTGTCAACATAGATACTAATCAATCGTCTCACGACAAGTGGGCCGAAATCAGGGTGGGAACAGATGGGTAAATTTACAATCATTGGGGCGCTCACCGCGTCCCTTCTTTTAGCAGCGTGTCAGCCCGGCCCCAAGGCGGGCAAGGTCGATGCCGTTCGCCTGACCGCGGCCGATGCCGATAGCAGCAACTGGATGTCCTATGGACGGACCTATTCAGAACAGCGCTACAGCCCCCTGACTCAGGTCAATACCGACACGGTTGCGAAGTTGGGTGTGGCCTGGTCGCACGAGTTTGACACCGACCGCGGTCAAGAGGCCACGCCCCTGATCATCGACGGTACCCTCTACACCACCACCAACTGGTCCAAGGTCTATGCGTTCGACGCTAAGACCGGCGCGCCCAAATGGTCCTATGATCCTAAGGTCGATGGCAAGCGTGGCTTCAGCGCCTGCTGTGACACGGTCAATCGCGGCGTCGCGGTTTGGAATGGCATGGTCTATGTCGGTGCCCTCGATGGTCGCCTGATCGCGCTCGACGCTGAGACCGGTAAGGTCAAATGGTCCGTCGTGACCGTCGACCAGTCCAAGCCCTATACCATTACCGGCGCCCCACGGGTCATCAAGGGCAAGGTCATGATCGGCAATGGCGGCGCGGAATATGGCGTGCGCGGCTATCTGTCAGCCTATGACGCAGCCACCGGCAAGATGGCCTGGCGTTTCTATACGACCCCCAATCCAGAGGGTAAGGCTGACGGCGCGGCCTCCGATAAGATTTTGGCTGAAAAGGCCAAAGGCACCTGGTTCGGTGAAGGCTGGAAGAAGACCGGCGGCGGTGGCACCGTATGGGACGCCATGGCCTATGATCCAGACCTCGATATTCTCTATATCGGCACCGGCAATGGCTCCCCCTGGAACCACATGAAGCGTTCGGATGGCAAGGGGGACAACCTGTTCCTGTCCTCCATCGTGGCGCTGAAGCCTGACAATGGCGACTATGTCTGGCACTATCAGACCACCCCGGCAGATAGCTGGGACTATACCGCTACTCAGCACATCATGCTGGCGGAGATGGACATTGACGGTAAGGCCCGCAAGGTCGTGATGCAGGCCCCCAAGAACGGCTTCTTCTATGTTCTGGACCGCGCGACCGGCGAGTTGATCTCGGCCAAGAACTATATCCCCATCACCTGGGCCACCGGCGTCGACCAGAAGACTGGCCGTCCCATCGAGGTCCCCGGTGCACGGTATGAAAAGAACCCAGCCCTGGCCATGCCCGCCCCCTATGGCGGTCACAACTGGCACCCGATGGCCTACAGCCCCAAGGAAAACCTCGTCTATATACCAGCCATGACGGTGCCTTTCGGCTATATGGATGATGGCAAGTACACCCATCAGCAAGGCAAGTGGAACGTCGGCATTGATACGCTGGCCACCGCCCTTCCAGACGGTGCCGCGGCTCGCAAGGCTGTGAAGGCCATGATGAAGGGTCACCTGATCGCTTGGGATCCGGTCGCTCAAAAGGCGCGCTGGACCGTTGAACACCCCTATTTCTGGAACGCTGGCGTTCTGGCAACGGCCGGTGATCTGGTGTTCCAAGGCTCGGCTGAAGGCGTTTTCGCCGCCTATAATGCCAAGGATGGCACCAAGGTTTGGAGCTACAAGACCCATAATGGCATCATTGCCGCCCCCTCGACCTATTCGATCGATGGTGAGCAATATATCGCCCTGATGGTCGGCTATGGCGGCGCGGCCCCTCTGGCGGCGAACGTCTTCCTGCCCGACCGGCAGCGTCTGCCCGGTCGTCTGATCGTCTTCAAGCTGGGCGGCACCGCCAAGGTTCCCGAACAGCCTCTGGCAGAGAAGATGCAGATCGACCTGACTGGCGTGACCTCTAAGGGTTCCGTGACAGATGGCTTCGCGCTCTATCACGCCAACTGCGCGGTCTGCCACGGTGCGAGCGTCTCTGGCACCTATCTGCCAGACCTGAAGACATCGCCCATGCTGCTGTCTGCCGAGAACTGGAAGTCTGTCATTATTGACGGCGCGCGACAGCCCATGGGCATGATTAGCTTCAAGGACTATCTGACCAACGACCAATCAGAATCGATCCGGGCCTATGTCCTGAGCGAGTCTGCTAAGGCCAAGGCCGAAGCGGCGAAAGCCAAATAGGTCGATCTAGCCTCTCAGGGGCCGTCGAAAGACTGGCCCCTGAACCCAACCTGATGAGCCCTCTCCCCGACCCCGGGGGGAGGGTTTTTCTTTGGGTCGCAAAATCTCGAGTTGATCAGAAGAAATCATTATCGCTATTTAAGAATTTAATGTTTAAATCACATCTATAGACTGTAAATTGAAATTGATTCTGATAGCCGACAAGATGTGGATCCTCAAGACGATGAAAACGATAGCTTTCATTTCGAATAAGGGCGGGACCGGAAAGACCACCCTATCGGTGAATATGGCGGCCACTGCTCACAACCTTAGATATAATACGATGATTGGTGATCTGGACCCACAAAGATCATCGGTCGACTGGGCCAGAGGGCGCGGAGCGGATGGCCCGGCCGTCACGCCCTTCAAACGCGGCTCACTCTTCCCCGCGCAGTTTGCAGCCGACAGGGCCGGGCTCGACCTTCTCATCCTCGACACGCCCTCTGCCTCCCCTGAAATTTCCCTGCAGGCCGCAAAGGCTGCTGACCTATCGGTGCTGGTCTCTCGCCCGACAGTGATGGACCTACGAACCATGACCGACATGGTTACGACCTTGAAGGTCCTCAAACTCAAGAGCGTTATTCTGCTCAATCAGGCCCCATCCCAACGTAATGGTCAGGAACCGACACTGGTCAAGGAAGCCATCGACATTCTTATCGGCTTTGGCCTTCCTGTCGCGCCCTGCTGTTTTCGATCCCGCATAGCCTTTCAGGCCTCTATCTCCTGCGGACTGTCGGCTGCGGAACAGTTTCCGGACAGCGCGGCGGCAAAGGAGATCGAAGCGGTTTGGGCCTATCTTGCGGACCAGCTTGCGCTCGAAAGCAAAGTGAAAATCCCCAGCCCAAAGATTGAGACGCCACAGTGCCTGCAGTCCATCTGGTACAGGCCAAGGATGCAGGTCGATCCTCAAGCCCTTGCTGGCTAGCCGTTCGCGCGTAGGGTCAGGGCGTCTGTGCCGGCGGGGTCATCCATGCCGTCAGCCAGCCTTGCGGCCTGAACCCCGGCCACCGTCAGGCGGCAAACCAGCCAATCTGGCGCGAGAGGATTGGCAAACCAAGGCTCGGCCCATCCGCAGTCAACGCAGGACTGAATGATCGCCAAATGGATCCTCTGACCCCTGTCATCGAACAGGGGCAGCTTATAGCCCGGCTGGTTAAGACCCATGCACAGATAGAGCAACTCACCCTTGCGGGGCCGCCTCCCGTTCTGTGTGTCAAACCTGCCCATCGCGCCTGAAATTCCAACCTTTGCGACCGCTATTCCCAGAGTCAAAACCCTATAACGGCTCAATCTCGTCCTTGTCCCCAACAATAGACCTGGCCTAGCGGAGGAAAAGCGTAAAAGCATCTTTGCGGACGCCCCGTAACTCGATAGTTTTCCTGAAGCGGATGAACCCTCCGGCACCTATTTTCCGGTGTGCATGCCGCAGACAAGGTCGGCAATGAAGGTCAAAAAGACATCAGGCTCTGGAAGCGGCGCGTCCAACAGCGGCGATGCGACGATCCAAGCGCCGTTTGCCGCCGCCTCAGAGGACCCGAACTCTGCCTACGACTATAGCCCCACAGCGCTTGAACCCGACGCCGAGGCCCCTCACGGCACACGTAATCCGCTCGAAAAGGCCTCTGCCGCCATGGCGCAGCGCGACATAGAGACACGGCTGACCGAAACGGGCCTGTCGCACGACGACCTTGCCACGCCTGGTCAAATGCGCTCCGACCAATCGCTGGGCGCCCTAGCCACCACAGAGCAGGCGGTTGAGGTTGAGCGCGCGGCAGACACCGCCCCAGCGCCGCAGGACGAGACACCCCTCTTTGCGCCGCGCGCCGTCGCTGGTCCATCAAGGCCGAAGACCGCCGCCAAGCGCACCACGGCCTCATTGGAAGT
>CANKPO010000062.1 GCA_947484535.1 Caulobacteraceae bacterium | reverse complement strand
GGGCGTCGGCAAGGGCGATCCGCGCCTGCCCCATGCCGGGATTGAGGCGCAGGGCCTCGCCAAGGAAGGTCGCCGCCTCATCCATTCGACCGCCGCTAAAGAGGATCAGGCCGAGTGTATTCCAAAGGACCGGTTCGGACGGATGGGCCTCAAGCGCCGTGGTCAGGGTGGCGATGGCGGCGACGAGGTTCATCTGGCTGGCTTGAGCGAGGGCCAGACTATTGATGATCTCGATTGAGTCGGGAGCCTGCTGTCTGCAGGTCAAAAGCAGTCGTTCGGCAACGGCAAAGAGGTCTAGGGTCATGGCCAGACGGGCCAGATCGACACCGATCTGCGGCTGATCGGGCGCTAGGCTCATGGCCTGCTGATAGGCGTCCAGCGCGGCGCTATTGTCTCCCAAGGCCTCGCAGGCAAGGGCCAGAAGGTGCCAAGCCGCCGGTAGTTCGGGTTGCCGTTTCACGGCCTGTTCCGCAATCGAGCGCGCCTTTTGAGCCCGGCCGGCGACAAGATGTGCCTGTCCCTCACGCACCATAGAGGCGCCATTGAGCGGTTTGGAACTGCGCTGTCGAGGTAGGGCCATCACGACGCTCTATCAGATCGAGCTCAAGGCTCGCTCCAACTCCTGCGATGATTTGGTTTAACGAGCGCTTAAGTGCGGGGTCTTACGCCTCTGGACGAGAGCCAGATGCCAAGGTCGTTTCGACAAAATTATCAATCAGAGAATTTGTGCGACGCAGCAGAGGCGATTCCTTAGCTATCAAGCTGTTGCGATCCTTCCCAATCTCCATTCTCACAATTGCTGCCTCGCACCATCACAGAAACGTTATCTGCGGTTCATTGACACGCGGCGTCAGGAGCAGAGGCTATATTCTAACAAATCCGTAATGGAGCGCGCTGGGCGTCTTGGCCTGACCTTTCAAGCGGATGAATGGGTGTAACGGCACCGCGTTGGTGTCGGTTCCAGGGGGGAACATTATGATGACGACGCGTTTGCGGAGCTTGCTCTGCCTATCGGTTTCGGCCATTTCGCTGATCAGCATATCTGATCAAGCCTTTGCTCAAGAAACGACATCTGGCCGCGACAGGAGCGGTAATATTGAAGAGCTGGTGGTTACCGCTGAAAAGCGTGAGCAAAGCCTTCAGACCGTCGCCGTCGCCGTTTCGGCCTTTACCGCCGCTAAACGTGAACTGGTCGGGATCAATACGATCCAAGATCTGACCAACTTCACCCCTGGTCTACAGTATAACAGCTCCACCGACCGCGTGTCCCTGCGCGGCGTGGGTCGTTTGACCAACGTGCTTTCGGCCGACGCGGCCGTGGCCAACTATTCTGATGGTATCTACGAGACCTTCGCGGTTCGCGCCGGTTCATCGACCCTGTTCGTCGATCGCGTCGAGGTCCTTCGAGGCCCTCAGGGTACGCTCTATGGCCGTAACTCGATCGGTGGCGCGCTGAACATCATCTCCAAGCGCCCAACCAAGGACTTCCAAGGCGAAGTGCGCGCGGGACTCGACAACTACGGCGCGACCCAACTGGAGGGCACCTATTCCGGGCCGATTAACGACAAGGTTGGCTTCCGCATCGGTGGTGCTTGGTTCAATCAAAGCAAGGGCTGGATCGACAACAAGGTCCCCGGTATGCCGGACGAAGGCAATGTCCGCAACGAATGGACCACAGACGTTCAACTGAAGTTCAACTTCTCTGAGAAGTTTGAAGGCTGGATCAATGTGATCGGAAGCCAGTGGCGCAACGGCGCAGGCGGCCCGGGCGCAGCTTCGGGTGGTTGGACTCCCTATGATTGGGGAACCGCCTATCAGCCACCATCGGCGACCAAGCCTGAAAATGCCTTTGGCTGCTCCAATCCGGCCATCACAGGCGTTACCAATGTCGTAAACCTGAACCCCACAGGCTGTAGCAACCCGGCCAAGAACAGCCCTTGGGAGATGGCGCGCGCCACGGCCTATAAGGTGACCCTGCCAGTCGCGCTGACGATCCACAGCGAGTGGATCTATCACGCCGATAAGTTTGACATCAAATATCTAACCGGCGGCGTCCACTATCACTATATCCTCAGCGGCACCACAGATACCGCCCGAGCCGCACCCATCACATCCTACACACTGCCGGCCTCTCAGTTGGCCTTTTTGGGCGGTCGTGGACCCCTCACCATCAATCCGAACGAAAGCTTCAACTATCAAGAAGACAATTCGTTCTGGAGCCACGAGGTCAATTTGATCTCGACGGGCAATAGTCCGTTGCAGTGGGTGGGCGGCGCTTACTACTTCAAGCAGCACTATACCCAGCCGGTCTATACCGAGAACAAGACGCAGGCGGAATATAATGGTCCGTTCATGTTCCCGCTCTGCGCCGCGAGCCCAGGCGGCAACTGCCCGACCCAGACCACCTATCGCCGTTTTGATAACCGACCTGACGTCAATGCCGAGTCCTATGCGGCCTTCGGCCAGATCGACTATCGGGTGAATGATAAGTGGAAGGTTACGGCGGGTCTGCGCTATTCCCACGATAAGAAATATGGCTCGGAAACGGTGCGCATCCTGTGCTTCGCCGTGGATGGCTGTGACTTCTCAGCCATTCCCGCGCAGTTCTTAGGCTATCCAGCGGGCTACAAGGTTCCACCGATTATCGACATTACCCAAACCGGTTCTGTCGTGGCGACTGGCGCAGTTTTGGAACGGGGTGTGACCGGTAAGACCGTTTATAACCCTGCTACGGGTTTTGCGACGCGTAATCAGAGCTATGAATGGGAAGCCGTAACCGGTACCGCAGGTATCGAATGGACCCCAGACCAAGATACCTTGGCCTATGCCAAATATAGCCGTGGTTATAAGGCTGGTGGATTTAACATTGGTATCTTCACGGTCTTGAGCTTCTTCCCAACCACAGAAGAAGAGCTGGTGGACGCCTTTGAAATCGGATTGAAGAAGGATTTTGGTCGCACGTTACAGACCAACTTCGCTGTGTTCCGCTACAACTATACAAATCTGCAGATCCCAATCACCCGGATTTCGACGGGTGCGGTTCCAGCCTTCGGGCCTGGACCGACTACGGCGACAGACTTCTATAACGTGCCAGAATCCGTCTCGCAGGGCTTTGAGATGGAAGCGACCTGGAAGCCTACCCCGAACATGCAGGTCCTGTTCAACTATTCCTATAATGACACGCAGCTACAAGCGGGCAGTGCCATCGACTCCGTTGATCCAACGGCAATGCATCCTAAGGCCAAGCCTCTGCTGACCTTGGCCCAATGCGCGGTTATTGTGAACGGCACGACCTCCTGTCCAGTTGACCGGTTCACCGGCGGCTTCTCGCGGATGCAAGACCTGACCGGCAGCCAATTGCCGAACGCGGCGAAGCAAAAACTGGCCGTCAATGTCAACTACAGCTGGGACTTCCAGCCCGGTTGGCTCGTGGCTTCGGCCAGCTATGTCTGGCGCGATAAGCAATTTGGCACCCTGTTTGATCGGGAATATAATGAAGCACCCGCTTGGTCTCAGGTCGATGCGCGCCTGATCTGGACGCAAGCAGAAAGCCGTTACAAGATCATTGGTTACGTCAAAAACTTGACCGATGTAATTGGTTATGACGCCGGTGCAACAGGGTACCGTCAGGCCGGTCTTAACAAGCTGGCGAACGGTAACTTTGTGCCGATGCTCGAGGGTATCACCAAGACCTACTCGGTGGTGCCACCGCGCACCTACGGGATCGAGCTGCAATATAAGTTCTAGAGCCAGCCTCTAGACCGAAGGTTAGACCCCCGGGCGTTCACCACGTCCGGGGGTTTTTCTATTTGGACTTAGACACGAATTGGCTTGAAAGATCGGGTCAGAGATTTGACACTCTGTCCCACAGACGCAGAACCTCCGATCAAGGAGGCGGCGGGGGAAATTGCATATGTCGCGATCAGATTTAAGCGTGGTTCGGGCTTTGGCCTTGATAGTGGCCCTGATCTTGCCGGTTCGCGCCTTCGCCGTTCCCGTGCCCGCGCCCTTGCCTGCGGGCCAAGCCCTTTACGAACTGCGCTGCAAAAGCTGCCATGAGCCCGCTCAAGGGCGAGCGCCCGGCCGTGAGCAAATGGCGCAGCGCAGCGCGTCTGACATTTTTGTCTCCCTGAAGTCCGGGGCCATGAAGGCCATGTCTCAAGGCCTGTCCGACACCGATATGCGCGATATAGCGGGCTATCTGACCGCGCCGGCCCAGTCGGCCCAGTCGGGCAAGTCTGACAGCCTCAGCAGTCTGATGATGCCTGCGCCGTCCAAACCGGGCACGATTGACAAGCTCTGTCCCGCCGGCACGACCTTGAAGGCCAGCGCCTCCAGTTGGCCCCTGTCTGGCTTTGATGGGGCCTCGAGCCGGTTCCAACCCCATCTGGGCCTGACCGCGCAAAATGTGTCGCGTTTGAAGGTCAAATGGTCCTTTGCCATGGAGGGCGGCGGCCAGCCGGTGGTCCTAGGCGGCTGGGTTTTTGCGACCAACCGTAACGGCACCTTCTATGCCTTAGACGGCAAGACAGGCTGCGTGCTCTGGTCCGCCGCTGATGCGCAGTCCCGCAACACGCCGCTGGTGCTCAAGAACACCGCCTCTCCGAGCGGCTGGATGGTGCTGATCGGACAGTTGGACAAGCGTGTCCGCGCCTTTGACGCCCAAGACGGTAAGACCCTCTGGTACAGCCCGGTGCTTGAGGACCATGTGGCCGCCTCATTGACGGGCGCGGCGACGGCTTCGGGTGATACCCTCTATGTCCCGGTAAGCTCCTACGAGGAGGCCGTGTCCATGTCCAAGACCTATGCCTGCTGCACCTTCCGCGGCTCGCTGGTTGCCTTGGATCTTCGAACCGGCGCTCAGAAATGGAAGACCTATACAATTGACGAGGCCCCGAGCGCCTATGGCCGGGTCAATGCCTCTGGCATGCCCCTCAAGGGCCCCGCCGGTGGTGCCATCTGGTCTGCACCGTCGGTCGATCCAGTGCGCGGCTTGGTCTATGCCGCGACAGGGGATAGCTATACCGACATCGATACTGAGGGGTCCGATGCGATCGTCGCTTTTGATATGGTGACCGGCAAGATCCGCTGGAGAGAGCAGGTCACAGAGGGTGACAATTTCGTCATGGGCTGTAACCGCAAGGGGCCCGCTGCGACCGGCAACTGCCCAACCGAATTGGGTCCGGATCATGATTTCGGCGCCTCCCCGATCCTGTTCACCTTGCCCGGCGGCAAGCAGATCCTTCTGGCGGGCCAGAAGTCAGGCATGGCCTATGGCCTGTCTCCAGATAGCGGTAAGCAGATTTGGAACACCCAGGTTGGGGTCGGCGGCGAGCTGGGCGGTATCGAGTGGGGTATGGCGGCGGATAGGGCTCAGCTCTATGTCGCCATGGCCGATCTAACGGGACTGTTTCGCGAGGCTGCGGGTGACAAGAGCCCAGGTCTGGCGAAGCCTGGCCTTTCAGCCCTCGATCCAAAGACGGGCAAGATCAAATGGTATACGCCGTCGCCCGCTGCACCCTGCGGATTGAAGAAGACGACCTATGACCTTAAGGGCTGTATGCGCGCCCAGTCGGCGGCGCCGAGCGTCATTCCTGGCGCGATCATCTCGGGCACGACCGACGGCTGGTTGCGCGCCTATGAGGCCAAGACCGGCAAGATCATCTGGGAATATTCCAGCACGGCTCAGACCTTCTCGACGGTGAACGGCGTGCCCGCTCAGGTGGGCGGCGGCTTTGACGGGATGGGACCGGCCATTGCCGATGGCATGGTCTTTGTCATGTCGGGCTTTAACGGTGCCTCTCGCATCGCGGGCAATGGTCGTAATGTCCTGCTGGCCTTCTCGGTGGATGGCCAATAGGACGCAGCAATCGTCTCAGGCGAAGGCGATCCAACGTCCGCCTGCGGCGGCGGTGACCCAGACGAGGATCTGGGCATAGGCGATGGTCTGTGCAAAACGGTCAGGTCCACCATCACCGATGATGGCCCGGCCCCTCGCGACGGCAAAGCCGAGGACCCAGAGGAACCAAAGGCCCGACAGCGCCAGATTGGCCATGTCGATACTGGCCATGTCCTCAGGCTTGAAGACCAGATGGGTCGCCACCACCATAGCGGCCCATATGACAAGGCATCCGGCGCCATAGAGCCACCGTGCCCGGCCCTGAACCGCGACCAGAACAATCAGGCTGCCCGCGCTTAAGACATGCAGCAGGCCGGGCGTGACCAGTCCGCCTGTGGCCAAGACCAAGACCGACAGGGCCCACAGGCCAAGGCCCAGTCCGGCCCAGAGGCGGGTGTCTGATCGCGTTTGGTTTAGGGCAACCGGACCAAGCACCTTGAAGCTCAGCACGATCCCGCCGATCAAGGCGATGACCTTGGCCAGGAAGGCGGCACTGTCATAGAGCCGCTCGGCATTGGCCATGCCAATGAGCAGGCCACTGAGGGTGGTCAATACAATGCCAAGCGCGATCAGGCGCGATACGCCGCGATAGGTTTCCTCGATAGGGCGCTCGACCAGTCCAACGCCCAGAATCCTCAGGCTCACCAGCGCCGATGCACCCCCTAGGGTAAGGATCGAGACAATATGCAGGACCTGCCAGATCGCGAAATTGGCCTTGATGTCATAGGCTGGCCAAACCGTGACCAGATTGGCGACGAAGGGCTGAAGGGCTGGAAAGAGCTCGGATAGGGTCATGGGTAAGCCACCTCAATGGCAACCGCGCCCTGTTTAGAGGTCGCGCAGGCCTGAACCTGATTGATGAAGGCGCTCTGCGGCTTGCCGCATTCATACCAGCTATAGGCAATGAACCGGCCCATAATGATGACCATCAGCCAAAGGGTGATAGAGGCCAATCCTGACAGTCGAACCGCCGTGGGAGGCTGCTCCAGCGCGTCCCATTGGTTCTGATTGCGATGGAGCACAAGGTGGAACCAGAGAATGTTCAAACCGGCCAAGACAAGGAAGCCAAGCTTTAGTCTGAACCAGATATTATGGTAATAATCCAGAGGCTTGGCGAAAAATAGCGCCACTCCGGTAATGACCATAATGGCAAATCCGCCCAGCACCAGGGGCAGCAGTCGCCGGGTGATCATGGAGTTCGGTATGGTCTTGAGCGCCACGCCCATGAGCCGCAAATCGATGACCAG
>CANKPO010000061.1 GCA_947484535.1 Caulobacteraceae bacterium | reverse complement strand
TCGGCTTCACAGACAGGGTCTTCCTAAAAGGCGCTGAGCGTTGGTGCAGTCTGGAGTTGCGCGATCTGGCCTTCATCAAGGGTCAGGACCTGCCCCGCGTTGAGGTCAAGTTCTAAGGTCGAAACCCGGTCCCGATAGGCCAGTTGGATGTGAACTGGGGATTGGGGCCTGAGGGTCACGGCGCACAACCGGCCATTTTCAACGGTCGCTGAAACCAGCACCGCGCCGTCGGCCCTTAGGCCGTCGAAGGCCACATCTTGCCAGTCGGCTGGGATCGCGGGGAACAGGCGCATTCGTCCCGGAGCGCTTTGGATCAGCATGGTTTGGATGGCATCTGACGCGCCCATTGCGCCCTCAATCGTAAAGGCACCGAAGGGGGCCTTGCCATAGCCAAGGCGGCGCCAGTCTCCATTGGCATGAAAGCCATTGGGAAAGACAAAGGCGGCTTGATAGTCCAGTAGCCTTTGGCGTGCCGTCTCGCCATCCCCGATGCGGGCAGACAGGGCCCCAGCCCAAGCATGGCTATAGCCCATCCAAAAATCGCCAGAGGCCCGATCAAGCTCTGCGACGGTTGCTCTGGTCAGATGTCGGTCAGCCCCTGGCCCCTCTAGGCTATCGAACAGTCCTAGCGGATGGATGCCAACCGCGTGGGAAAAATGGCGATGATGTTCGGGGTAGGCCACGCCCTGTGCCACTAACAGGGACCCGGTCTCCGACAGGCTATAGGGCGGAAATTCGCCCTCCACCTTGCGCCAATGGGCGGCTTGGTCACGAAGCTCTAAGGCCTCGGCCATATCCGACGCCGCCCCCAGAACCCAGCGAAAGAGGCTCAAATCATAGCTGCTCAAACCCTCAACCCAAGCCTCCGGCCGATTGTCACCCACCTCGGGCGAGGAGGACAGGGCGACCGACCGAAAGCCGTG
Source organism: Caulobacteraceae bacterium (assembly GCA_947484535.1). GTDB lineage: Bacteria > Pseudomonadota > Alphaproteobacteria > Caulobacterales > Caulobacteraceae > CAISGS01. The sequence goes on along the minus strand of CANKPO010000061.1, from coordinate 6,410 downwards.
CGCATCGCGCCGATCGCTGATGGCCTCAACAAAATCACAGACCTCTTTGAGATAGGGGTAGGCCCGATCTTGAAGAAACTGGCGATCTTGGCTGTAGCGCCAATGGAGATGAAAATGATGGGCCAGCCACGCGCTGGTAGAAACCGAATGGGTATATTGCCGCCATCCGCCCAGTTGCCGATTGGCAATATCGGCAGTCATGGGCACGTTCAGTCCCGCAACCCCGTAGAACCGGTGCGTCCAGTCTCGGCAGCCTTGCCTTGTCTCCCAGAGCCAATCGAGGAAGCCTAGACCCGCTTCGAGTTGGTCACCGACATAGGCGGGCCAATAGGTCATTTGGGTATTGAGATCATGGTGATAGTCGCCCTTCCAAGGTGGCAGACGGCCATCGTCTGTTGTCCATACCCCCTGAAGGGCGGCAGGCGGGCAACCGCGCCGCGCCGCTGCACCGAACTGGGCAAGGCCCGCATAGTAGGTCTGCTCGATCAATGGGTCGGGAATTTGAACTCTTCCTCGTGACCAATAGTCAGCCCACCAGTCCGCAACGGCTTGCGCCTCGCCGGCAAAGGGGCGGGTGAGGGCCTCCTTTACGGTTACGACGGTCGCTTGGAGCAGGTCCTCGTCAGAGCCCGTTGCAACATGCCAAGCGGCTTGCCACAGATCGTCCCCTGTCTCGTGCGCCACAGCGACAGCAAAGGCAAAGTCGCCAAATCCCTTTTGGAAAAATCCATCTAGCGCGTCATTGGCCACCATCACTGGCGCGGGATAGCCAAGATCCCAGGCATTGTGACGACTGAGATTAAACCCTGGGTCGGGCGACAGTTCCTCGGGTGGGCCGCCGAAGGGCGGAGTGATCAAGCGAACGGTTGGCGCAGTGCCCTTGACCTGTAATCGCCCGATACTGCCGGTGGCCGTGATGACGGCGACAAGCTCCGATCCATCTGCGAACTCTATTCGGGCCAAACCGGTGGCGCGCTCAAGATGCCAGTGGGTGGCGGGCGCGGCAAAGGTCAGCTCGAGCCGACCGGCTGACAGCCGGGTTGGCCCGGCGCGGTTATAGGGCTCCTCCAGCAGGGTTTGCAGATGATCATGCTCACCGGCGCGGTGGGCCGCTGCAACAAGGTCCCATCGATAGTCCTCACCCACATATTCCGGGATCGGTCGTAGGTCCCAGAGGTCCGCCCTGTCTAGCGACAGGCAGATTATGTTTGCCTTGGCCCAAAGACTAACGCCAACGCGCCCATCACCGAGCGGCAGCCCCTGATCCGAAGATGGCGGCGCGTCGCTAAACTTCAGTGGATGACGCCAAATCGGGTGCGAGAGATCGAGCATTGGTGCAACAACCTTAAACCTGAGCGCGGCAAGATGGGGCGAGCTTAGGGTTCGAACCTTAGGAGTCAAAAGAATTAGGGCAGGTTCACGTTCGGCAAGCCGCCGCCGCGAACGGCAGGGATCGGCTTAATCCCGGTGAACGACTTGTGAAACCGCTCCGCCCGTAACATAGTTTGGCACTGTAGGGCTTGGACTGGGTTGGCCTGTGGCTTCCGCGTCGAGGTATCTATCACGATAGAATGTCTTTTGGCGTCGACAGAACGCTTGAACGGAGCTCCTCGTCAGTGACCCTCAACATGATGCAAGAGACCAGCACAGCGACCGCTCCGGTGATGAGCCGCGCCGAAGCCCTCGCCATTTTGACCGCGCCGGGTGAGCCCTATGCGCTTGAGACCAAGACTATTCGAGGACGGGTCCAGAAGGTCTTTGCCCATGCCCCGGCTTCCTTGGGTGATATGTTCGAGGCCACCGCCAGCGATCTGCCGTTCATCATCTATGAGCAGGAGCGGATCAGCTTTGCCGAGACCCAGCGCCAAGCCCAAAAGATCAGCCGCCTTCTGGTTCACCACTTTGGGATCGTAAAGGGGGACCGGGTCGCGATCTCCATGCGAAACTATCCCGAATGGGTTCTGGTCTTTCAGGCAGCGACTTCGATTGGCGCCATCGCGGTTGCCATGAATGCGCACTGGCAGCCCGACGAGATGGCCTATGGCTTGGCTGATAGTGGGGCCAAGGTCCTGTTCGCGGATGCTGAGCGGCTAGAGCGCTTGGCGCGGGCCAAGGTCGACCCGGCCCTGAAGGTGGTCTCGGTGCGCGCCGGTCAGGTTGCTGGTGCTGAGGATCTGGCAGACCTCTTGGCCCGTTTCGATGGCCCCGCCCTTGCGGCGGTGAAGGTCGAGCCCGAAGATCATGCGATCATCTACTATACTTCCGGTTCGACGGGCTTTCCAAAGGGTGTGGTCTCGACCCATCGCAACGTCATCTCCGCGCTAATGTCTTGGGAACTGGACCTTCGGGCGGGTGCCTTGAGCAGTGGTATTCCAATGGTTCAACCGGAGGAGCAACCGGCGACACTTCTGGGCGTTCCGCTCTTTCACGTGACAGGCTCCCACGCCGTCTTCCTTCAGTCCTATCGTACCCAGCGCCGTCTGGTGGCCATGTACAAATGGGACCCAGACCATGCGGCGAGCCTGATTGAGCGCGAGCGGATCACGACCTTCACCGGACCGGCGGCCATGACCGGTGATCTGGTGCGGGTGGCCAAGGAGACCAACAAGGACCTGTCCAGCATGGTCAGCGTCGGCGGCGGCGGCGCGCCCCGTGCCCCCGAACAGGTCCGGCAGATTGAAGCCTCGTTCGAAAAGGCCCTTCCTGCGACCGGATGGGGCATGACCGAAACCAATGCCATCGGTACCGGCATTGGCGGCCTCGACTATCTGGGCCGCCCGGCCAGTTCGGGGCGCTGCTCAGCGGTTTTGGAGCTGCTCATCGTTAATGAGGCGGGGGACGTCCTTGGCGCGGGCGAGCCGGGAGAGCTGCTCGTTCGGGGCACCTCAGTCTTTCCGGGCTATTGGAACCGCGACGACCTCAACAAGACCCTTTTCGAGGATGGCTGGTTTCGCACCGGGGACGTGGCCTATCTGGATGACGAGGGTTATCTGTTCATTGTCGACCGGATTAAGGACCTGATCATCCGAGGCGGCGAAAATATCGGCTGCGGCCAGGTTGAAGCAGCCCTGCTGACCCATCCCGACATTCACGAGGCGGCGGTCTATGCTGTCCCGGATGAGCGTCTGGGCGAAGAGGTCGGGGCGACCCTGTTCAGTGACAAGGCGCTCGATCCCGAGGCCATCCGCCACTATCTTGCCGGTCACCTCGCGAAGTTTGAGGTCCCCCGCTACATCCTGATCACGCACGCGCCCTTGCCGCGCACCGCATCGGGCAAGATCCTGAAACGCGACCTGCGCGCAGAGGCGGTGAAACATTTCGCGAGCCTGGCTTAGGGCCTGACCATCAACCGATTAGAGATTTGAGGGCGACTATGAGGATCACCTTTGGACTGGCAGCGCTACTGCTGTTGTTTGCCACCACGCCCGCTCCGGCGACGGCCAACCCGAAAAATGCGTTGGATGCCTATGTCGAAGCGCCCGATCCCGCCTTTGGCTGGACCGTAGACCATCGCTTTAGCGGCCCGGGCTATCATGGCGCGGTGCTGGCCATGACCTCCCAGACTTGGCTCGATGCCTCGAAGGTCGATAAGCCGGTGTGGAAACATTGGGTGACCGTCATCGTCCCCGACGATCTCAAATTTTCGAAAAGCTTTCTCTACATAACGAACGGGGACAATACCGATCCAGCGCCCAAGGGCCCGCCGGCGCACTTTGCCAGGATGGCGGTAGAGACCCATTCCGTCGTGGTGCAGTTGGACGATGTTCCCAACCAGCCCCTGCGCTTTGCCGAGCAGCCTGACCGTCCCCGTGTCGAAGATGAAATCATCGCCTATCAGCAAGCCAAGTTCGCCAAGGACCAAAACCCGCTCAATCTGGTACGACTGCCTATGGTCAAGAGCGGTACGGCTGCCATGACCGCGGTTCAGCAATATCTGCGGAGCGTGGAGGGTGGTAAGATCAAGGTCGATGGCTTTGTCGTATCGGGTGGCTCTAAGCGCGGATGGACGGCCTGGCTGGTCGGGGCGCTTGATCCACGGGTCGTGGCCATTGTGCCCATCGTCATAAATGTTCTCGATGTCGAGGCGACCACGCGGCACCATTGGGAAGCGATGGGCTATTTCTCGCCCGCGCTGAAGGACTATGTCGAGAACGGTCTCATCCCCGCCGGGATTGGATCGCCGAGCCTGACCCAGGTCAACCAGATCGAGGATCCCTTGAACTATCGGGATCGCCCATCAATGCAGATACCAAAGTTCATCATCAATGCCGTCGGTGATGAATATTTCCCGCCCGACAATACCCAGTTTGGCTATCACCTCCTGCCGCAAACCAAGCGCTTGCGGATGATCCCCAATTCCAAGCACTCCACGGCGGGCACGGATATTCAAGACAGTATCACCGCCTTTTACGACAGCATTCTGAACGGTCGCGAGCTCCCGGACTATCAATGGACCGTCCGGCCCGATGGGGCCATTGTCGTCCACTCCAAAGCCCAGCCGACAGAGGTCAAGCTCTGGCAGGCGACCAATCCCAAGGCTCGAGACTTCCGCGTCGATACGATTGGCAAGGCCTTTACCGCCACAAGCTTGCAGCGGGCGAAGGATGGTACCTGGGTCGGATCGGTCGGCAAGCCCGCCAACGGCTGGACCGCCTATTTTGTCGAAATGACCTATCCGAGCGGCGGACTCTATCCGCTGAAATTCACCACAGAGGTCTCGGTGACGCCCAATGTTCTGCCTTTCAAATGGAAAGATGCCAGACCCATCATCGCGCCCGACACCCACAAGCATTGATTTGAAATCAAGGAGTAACGACCATGGCAACCCCAGAACAGGTTGGACTTTCGTCCGAGCGGCTCGCGCGGCTCGATGCGGTGATGAAGAAGCGCTATGTCGACAGCGGCATGCTGCCCGGCATCATGACGCAGATCTATCGAAAGGGTCAGCATGTCCATACGGGCATGGCCGGACATATGGACTTGGAGCGGTCCAAGCCCATGCAGGAGGATGCGATCTTCCGCATCTATTCCATGACCAAGCCCATCACGGCGGTGGCTCTCATGATCCTTGTCGAAGACGGGATGATCGGCCTCGATGACGATGTGCAAACCTATATCCCCGAATGGAAGGGGCTGGGCGTCTATGCCAGTGGGGTCTCGACCCTGGTTCCGGGCATGCCCGAAAGCTTTTTGACGACGCCGGCGGCTCGGCCAATGAAGGTTATTGATCTGGCCACCCACACGGCCGGTCTGACCTATGGCTTCTTGATGCGCACGGCCGTCGATGCCGCCTATCGTCGCCACAAGATCAATGACTTCCAGACCCCCGGCGGCCTAGAGGGCATGATCCACCAGCTTGCAGGCCTGCCGCTGGAGTTCTCGCCTGGCACCCAATGGAACTATTCCATCTCCATCGACATTCTCGGCTATCTGATCGAGAAGGTGTCTGGCATGGCCTTTGGCGAGTTTCTGCGCACCCGGCTGTTTGAGCCCCTCGGCATGGTCGATACCGGGTTCCATTGTCCGCCCGAAAAGATCGCGCGCTTCTCGTCCTGCTACGTTCCCGGCGACAATGGTGGCCTGAAGCTTCAGGATGACGCCCAAAAGAGCAGCTATGCCAAGCCGCCCCTGCTGGAATCCGGGGGAGGGGGCCTCGTCTCCACCACCCACGACTATATGCGGTTCTGTCAGATGATGGTGAAGGGCGGCGCCCTCGATGGGGTTCGGATCCTCAGCCCCAAAAGCGTGGCCCTGTTCAGCCTCAACCACCTTCCCGGCAATCAGGACCTGACCGAACTGGCACCGGCGGGAGCCTTCTCTGAGTCCGGCTATAGCGGCATCGGCTTTTCGCTCGGCTGCGGGGTCAATATCGATGTGGCTAAGACCCGGCTGCCCGGCACACTGGGTGAATATTTCTGGGGCGGGGCGGCCTCGACCGCTTTCTGGATCGACCCTAAGGAAGACCTCACCGTCGTCTTCATGACCCAGGTCATCGGCACCGATGCCCGCCTAACCCTGCGCCGCGACCTGCGCACGCTGGTCTATTCGGCCATGACCGAAAGCTATGCCTGAACCGACAGGGCGGTGACCCGAACCCGAAAACCAAGTGCCTCATGTCTCGCAGAGTTGCGCGACATGGGGGCGAGCAGCCACGAAGAGAAAGCGCGATGTTCTTCCGTCCAAAATTGATCAAGCGATTCCACAGTCTGGTTTGGGCCTTAATCGTTTTTACCTGTGGCGCTCCCGCAGTGGCGCAGGAAACCTTGCTCAAAACGGAGCGCTACACGCTGAAGGTGGAGACCATCGCCAGTGGATTGGTGTCACCCTGGAGCGTGGCCTTCCTGCCTGATGGATTGACCCTGATCACAGAAAAGTCGGGTCAGCTTCGTGTGATGCAAGCCGGTCGGTTG
>CANKPO010000060.1 GCA_947484535.1 Caulobacteraceae bacterium | reverse complement strand
TAATGGGTCTGTTCAACCGCTTTTGAAGATGTTTCGCAAAGGCCTCACCGCCAAGGGTCTTGGCAAGGCTTTGATCACAGCCCGTGGCCTTGTCGGTTACAACACCAATACGCACAGGCGCGGCAGTGGCAGCGACCGGCAGAGCGATCAGAGCGAAAATCAAAGCCAGAAAGCGAATCATTTGGCTTGTTCTCCAGGGGAACGATCGGCTCGACGCTGGGCGATTTCTTGGTTGCGAATGGCAATGATCTCAAGATAGGCCCGGCGGTCGGTCGCCACCAAAGTGTTCCCTAAATTGACACCGGAGTCGGCCATGGCCTGTGGATTGTCATAGGGCATGGCCGCGAGCGCGCCTCGAACAATGTCTTGAAAGGGCTGGGGCGTATCGGTTCGCATGGTCATGGGTGCATTTGGGATCGGACCTGCGGTCCAAATGATCCGAAAGTCCTCGATCTTGATCAGCCCGCGGCGCGCCAGCTCATAATAGGCCCCGCTCGTAAATCCCGTTTCGGGGGTACCGCCCGAGGCAACAAAAGCAACCGCATCAAATTGCCGGTTGGCCAGAGCCAGAACACCTTGGGTATGGCCGCCGGAAATGGCCGACTTGCTGAAGAATGTGTCAGGGTCAATGCCCTGATCCCGCAGTTTCCAGCGGGGGTAGAGATAGCCCGATGTCGAGTTGAAATCGACATAGCCGATCGTCTTCCCCTTCAGATCGTCTATTTTCCGATAGGGCGAGTCCGCCCGAACCAGGATCCCCGAATAGTAACCGACGGCACCATCGTTGGATCTTTGAATCAAGATTGGCGCGGCCTTGGGGCCCACTTGCGAATCAAGGCTCGCATAGGCCGCCGCCCCAAGTTGACCCACATCAACCTGCCCCGAAGCCATGGCCTGAATAATGCCGTTATAGTCGGTGGCTTGGTATAGCTTGGTTGGCAGTCCCGTCGCGGATTCAAGAGCGGCTTGATATTTTTTCCAAGTCCCGAGGGCCACAGACCCTTCTTCGCCGCCTGTAACGCCCATTCGAACCTGTTTCAAATCGGCTCGCCAGTCATCGGCGTTGGCAGAGCCAGTCGTTGCCCGGTCACAACCTGCGAGGCTCAAAGATATCATGGCGACAAAGGTCGCAACGGCAGCTCGCACACTAAAGACCATGAAGCACCGGATCCCAATCTATTTGAGACACTAGCTCACAGCTATATGTCAGCCATACGACTATGACAGGATTGAATTTGGGATGAGTTGAGGAGTTGTTCTGGAGATGAGGGCAATAGGTATGAGGCCGTAGAGTGCCGACGAAGAAGCCTTAATAGTGATGAGCGAGGACCTGTGCACCGGCTTTGAACGCGAGATACTTTACGCCAAGCCAGTAGCGGCCTTGATGAAGCCGACCCATTAGAGGGCGACGCGCCTGCTCCTGCCCTGCGGTTGTTACGTGGCCGGAAAACTACCTTATCCGACGGATAAACCGGAGCTGCGTCAATCGCGATTCGAGATTAATCCGGTCCAGTATTGGGAATATCGCTCAGCTTAGCGGCGAGACGCCAGAGCCTTGGCCACCACGGGGGCAAGCCTCGCCGTGATCACCTGAACGCCTCGGGCATTGGGGTGGATGCCATCAGGCTGGTTCAAGTCGCGCTTGCGGGCCACGCCTTCGATCAGGTTGGGGTAAAGCGGCACGCCGTGGACCTTGGCCAGGCTCGAGAAGATGGCGTTGAAATCCCGCGCATATCCGCCGCCAACCTCGTTTGGCGCGGCGATGCCCGCCAGCAGGACCGCAATCTTGCGGGCCTTCAACCTCTTGATGATAGCATCGAGATTGGCCCGGGTCCGTTTGGGATCAAGCCCCTGTAACAGGTCATTGCCGCCCAGTGCCACGATGGCCAAGTCGGTGTCCCTTTGGACGCTGAACTCCACCCGTTCCAGTCCACCGGCCGTGGTGTCGCCGCTGACGCCTGCTGCGCGCACCAGATTGGGGATACCCATCCGTGTCAGCGCCTCATGCAACTGGTTGGGAAGCGCCGCCTTGCCCGGAAGGCCATAGCCCGCCGTGATAGAGTCGCCCAGGATCGTTATGACCACAGGACGGGCCGCAAGCGATGGCCAAGCCGCGGCCAAAAACGGCAAAGCGAAAAAGGTTCTACGGGTGGGTTTTGGGTCGAACATAAAGCCCTATATATGGTGATTAAGGCACCACTCAACTGCTGGGGATTTCTTTGGACGATTTACCGCCGCTCGTACTGGATAATGTGGGCCTGACACTGCCGTCCTCAGCCGGACCTGTCGAGATTTTGCGTAATCTCAGCCTGACCCTTGGCAAGGGCGAGCAGGTGGCGCTGGTGGGTGCCTCCGGGTCCGGAAAGTCGTCGCTGATCGCTGTCGCCGCCGGGCTTGAGCAGCCGAGCACGGGACGGGTGGAACTGTTCGGTCAGGATCTCAGCAAGCTGGATGAAGATGGGCGGGCCAAGCTGCGGCGCGGGCGCGTGAGCTTGGTGTTCCAGTCCTTCCATCTGCTGCCCAACATGACCGCCGAAGAAAATGTTGCCGCACCGATGGAGATCGCCGGCAAGGCTGGCGCTATGGAGCAGGCCAGGCTTTGGCTAGACCGCGTGGGCCTAAGCGCTCGGGCACGCCATTACCCACATCAGCTGTCCGGCGGCGAGCAACAGCGCGTCGCTCTTGCCCGTGCACTGGCTCCTAGCCCTGCCCTGCTCTTTGCCGACGAGCCGACCGGCAATCTCGACAGCGCCAATGCAAGGCTGGTATCCGACATGCTGTTCGAACTGGTCGATCAGACCGGTGCAGCGCTGCTGCTGGTCACCCACGACCCTGCCCTTGCGGCGCGGGCCCAACGTGCAGTCACCTTGCGCGATGGCCGTCAGGTCGAGCCCGCATGACACCCTTATGGTTGCGGTTCGCCGCACGAGAGCTACGTAGCGGGGTCAAGGGTTTCCGCATCTTCTTGGCCTGCCTAGCGCTGGGCGTTGCCGCTATTGCGGCTGCCAGTTCGACCGCCGAGGCCTTTAGACGGGGCCTCGCCAGCGAAGCGCGCGACATCTTAGGCGGCGATATTGCAGTTTCGGTGAACCAGCGGCTGCTGACCGCTTCTGAGCGTCAAGCTCTGACCGAGCGCGGCCGCGTCTCCTTCTCGGTCTCCTCGCCAGCCATGGCTCAAGTGCCGTCTGGTGAGCGGCGTCTTGTGGAATTTCGAGGCGTCGACAAGGCCTACCCCCTCGCTGGCCAAGTCTTGCTGAAGGGCGCCGTGCCCCTCGCTCCGGCCCTAGCATTACGCGACGGCGTCTGGGGCGCGGCGGTAGAACAGGCCCTGCTGGACCATCTAGATCTCAAGGTTGGTGACCCCTTTCTGGTCGGCAATGTGCCCATGCGCGTCACCGCGGTTTTGGAACAGGAACCCGACCGCCTATCGCGCGGCTTCCAGCTAGGTCCTCGGGTCCTGACTGGCCGCGGCGCGCTGGAACAGGGCGGCATGCTTGAACCGGGGCTACCCTTTGGAGAAACAGCCCGGATCGCGCTCAAGCCTGGCCTCGACCTGGCTCGTGCCAAGGCCGACCTGCAGCGCGACATCAAGGACGGCGTCCGGATCCGCGACCGCAACGACGCCGCTCCCGGCGTGAGCCGCATCATTGACCAGTTAGAATATTTTCTGGGCTTTATTGGCCTTGCCTCGCTGGTCGCCGGGGGCCTGGGCGTCTTTGGCGCCGTCAGCGCCTATGTCGATAGCCGCAAGCCAACGATCGCCACCTTGAAGGCGCTGGGCGCTGAAAGCGGCCTAATCCGCAATATCTACCTGACCCAGATCGGTCTGCTGTCGCTGGTGGGCATCAGTATCGGCCTAGCGGTTGGTGCAGCGACGCCTCTGGTGCTCGGCGCCGCGATCCAAGGCGACCTGCCGGTCCCAGCGCTCTTTGCGATCTATCCGATGCCTCTGGTCAAGGCCGCTGCGTTTGGCGCCCTATCGGCGGCGGCCTTCTCTCTTGCCCCTCTGGCCCGCGCCCGCACGACGCCTCCAGCCAGTCTGTTTCGCAGCGACATGACCGGCAAGTTGAACTTCGGTCCCGAAATGATCGGCGCGGCGCTGGCCGCCGTGGGTCTTGGGGCTCTGGCCATCTGGACTGCACCCACGCCGTTCGCGGCGACCCTCATGATCGTCGGTGTCGCCGTTGCCTTTGTGCTGCTCTGGGCCGCCGGTTGGGGCGGCGCGATTTTGGCCGGACGCCTGCGAGGCGGCACACGCGGATCCTTAAGAATTGCCCTCGCCAATCTGGCCGGGCCCCGCTCGGCGGCCCGCACGGCGGCGCCCGCCATCGGCCTCGGCTTCGCGCTTTTGGCCGCCGTCGTGCTGATCCAATCTAGCCTGTTGCGTCAGATCTCGATTATCGCGCCCCAGACGGCCCCCGCCCTCGTATTCACCCAAGTCCCCGCCGATCGCGTCGCGGCGTTCGACGCAGAGGTCGCCCGAGGCTATGGCCGAATACCAGACAGCAACACCTATCTGCGCGCGCCTTTCCTCACCGGCCGCATCACCGCCGTGCGGGGCCAAGCTGTGGTCAAGGATAGGTTGGGCCGGGAAGGTCGCTGGGCCTACGACAATGACATCAGCCTCTCAGCCCTCGGGTCCGAACCGCCGAACGCTGGGGTGGTCGAAGGCAAATGGTGGGCCGAAGACTATGCTGGGCCGCCCCTGCTGGCCATGAGCCAGGACCCTGCCCGCGCCGCCAACATCAAGATCGGCGACGAGGTCACCCTCTCGATTCTAGGCCGTGAGATCGTAACCAAGGTCGCTGTGATCCGGCGCGTGGACTTTGGCAGCTTCGGTGCCAGTTTTCCTTTGGTCCTGACGCCGAACGCCATCGAAGGTGCCAATCCGCGCCATGTCGCCATCGCCAAGGCCACGCTGGCCGAGGAACAGCGGATATTCCGCAGCCTCGGCTCCACCTTTCCTGAGGTGAATATTGTCTCGGTGCGCGAGCAGCTAGAGGCCGCCACAGAGCTCTTCGACCGAGTCGCCTTGGCCGTACGCGGTGCCGCAGCGGTCGCCTTGATGGCCGCTTTGCTGGTATTGGCGAGCGCCATAGCCGCACGCGCCGTAGAGCGAACCCGCGAGGCTGCCATCCTTAGGGTTCTGGGTGCGAGCCGGGCGCAGGTGCTCAGCGCCTATCTGTTGGAATATGGCCTGGTCGGTCTCATCTCTGGCGCCGCTGGGGTGATGCTTGGCTACGCCGCCGCTTGGCCCGTTGTGGTCCGGGTATTTGAGGCCAAGTGGAGCGTGGACTGGGGCGGCGTCTTCACCCTTCTGGCCATCGCGTCTGTACTGGCCGGTATCGGAGGGCTACTCGCTGCATTCCAATCATTATCACAACGTCCAGCACCGGCGCTGCGTAGCGAGTAACGCCAAAGAGACAGGGCTGATGGCGTCTCGAAGCTAGGGCAAATGCCTCAGAACCTCTGTAATCAGACTAGATGGAGAAATAGGTTTGGAGACGATACCGCTCATGCCGGCCTGTTCATATTCATGGCGCTGATGGGCCATGGCATTGGCGGTTAGGCCAATGATCGGAATATGGGCTTTAGGTTCGGCCAAGGCCCGAATGGCGCGGGTCGCAGCCACGCCATCCATGATTGGCATTTGGACGTCCATCAGAACAATATCAAATGTCTCAGAAATTACAGCGTCGAGCCCGGCCAGACCGTTATCGGCCTCTGTTACCACAGCGCCCAGACTGGCGAGCATCGTGCGCGCCATAAGACGGTTGGTGGAATTATCCTCCACAAGGAGTACCCGAACGCCCGCCAGCTCATGGTTCGCAAATTTTGTAGCCTGTGAAGGCTCGGCACGAGGCACCTCAAACTCCATCCAGAAGCGAGACCCCAGGCCCTCAACACTCGAATAGTCTATCTCTCCGCCCATCAGATCGATAAGGGCTTTGCTGATGGCGAGACCCAATCCTGTGCCATTGGTGTCGGTAGAGGTCTTAGAAACGCCCTGCTGGAATCTCTGAAACAGTTGCGGCCTGAGCTCATCGGGGATCCCAATGCCCGTGTCCTGAACCTCTAGCCGAATAAGGCAGTGGTCGACACGAGACGGGGGCAGGAAGCTCAATGTCGCAGTTACGCTTCCCTCGTGTGTGAACTTCACAGCATTGCCAATCAGGTTGAACATGGCTTGGCGAACACGCACGGCATCAGCCTCGACCCAACGCTGTTCACCGACCATATGCACCTGTAAATCGATCCCCTTTTGGGCAGCTTGCGGAGCCAAAAGCGCTATAACGCCGTCGAGAGCCTGCGAGACACTCATGGGCGCTGTCGACAGACTAAGCTCTCCGGCTTCGATTTTTGAAAAATCAAGAATGTCATTAACGATTTGGGTCAGCATGTCGCCGCAGATCAGGGCTTGATCAACCAAATGACGGCCATCTTGGGAGATCGGCTCTTGGTCAAGAAGGTGTAGGGCACCGAGCACCGCATTCATGGGCGTTCGTATCTCATGACTCATATTGGCTAAAAATGCATCCTTAGCCCTGTTGGCCGCTTCCGCTTCGGCCTTGGCCGCCCTTAGGGCTAGATCGGCGCTGACAGATTCAGTGACGTCACGGCTTGCGCCAATCAGACCAACCGGGCTGCCATTTTCAACGACAAGCTTGGCACTGGTCTGCAACCAGACCCAATGACCGAGCTTGTGCCGTACCCGAAGGGTAACGGTCATTTTAGCATCTGGATGGGCAACCGTATCGTTTTGGCCCGAAAACTCAAAATTGCTACTGTCAGCTTCAAGAAGGTCTTGGATTTTCGTCCCGATCAATTCTTCAGGACGATAGCCCAGCACTGTATAGACCGATGGCGAAGCATATTGGTACACACCGTCAAGGTCCGTTTGACCAATAAAATCAGTGATGTTGTCTGTTAAAAGCTTGTAGCTAACGAGGGTTTCTTCCAGTCGGCGCTGGGTTTCACGACTAGAGGGCCTATCCCATGCTCTTTTTAGAATGAAACCTAAACATAGAAACAGAAAAATCCCGAAAGGGACGGTTAGGGATAGATCTAAATTATCTCGCCTCATCAACAACAGCAAAGCCATCAGTGACGGTAGCACTCCCGCAACCACAAAAATTACAGGCGTTGAGTCAAAAAGTACGATCAAAAGACTGATCAATGTCGCCAATGCAACACCACCACAAAGCTGCCCTAAAAGCGTTCCCGTCGTAATAAAGAATATGGATAAAATACATGCAGACGAAAACATAGCGATCAAGCTGTAAACAAAATTTAGTCGAGTAGCTGAATCTATATATTTTTTATCAAATTGTTTTTTAGTCGAAAACCAGCCCCAAATTGCCAGGCTGATACTCACGAGGGTCCAAAGAATGCTCACCCAAATGGGACAAAGTTGAGTTGTGACGGCTAAAATAACAAGCGCGACGACTGCGCGTTGCGGCCATAGGGGAT
>CANKPO010000059.1 GCA_947484535.1 Caulobacteraceae bacterium | reverse complement strand
TGCTGAGCAGGCTGAGTCCCATCTTGCCGCCCGCTGGACCGGTAAGGGCCATGGGCTATCGGCTTCGCCGCGCTTTCACGAGGTGAGCGTGGATATGGTTGTCAAAATGATTGGTCAGATCGCGACCATCGAACGACAACACGGCGAGGACGTGGCCCTCGCCGTGGTCGAAGATCTCAAAAGAATTTGGGCTAGGCCCCGCCTAAGCCTGGTTCAATAGAACCAAGCCGTAGGCTTTAGTCTTCCGGCATTGCGGCTGGAGCATTGGCCATCATCGACTGAGCCAGTTCCAGCACTGAGCGGCGCAGGCGGGTCGAGGAGATGGCCGAATAGGCGTCCAGCAGTTCCGCTGCACCGGGCAGGCGCAGCTTGGAAAGATCGGCGATCCGCTCGGAAGACCGGCCCTTATCCTCGTCCAGATCATCCACCAGGTCGCTGACGCGGCAGCCCAGGGTGTGGGCGATTTCGACCAGTCGCGAGAAACTGACGCGATTGGTGCCGCGCTCATATTTCTGTACCTGTTGGAAGCTCACGCCAATGGCATCGGCCAAGGCCTGCTGCGACATGCGCAACGACCGGCGACGAAGGCGAACGCTTTGACCCAAAGCAACGTCGAGGGGATGCGGCTCATCGTCCGCGTTGGCTTTAATAGCACCCATGATATGTCGCACCTTTTGAATAAGTTCTCGGTAAGGTAGATCATAGACCATTCCTACAGGAAAGATAGCTAAAACTATCGATAAATCCAATTATTTTGTATTCAGGGTTGCAAACAGGCAGGCCCTCGCCAATTTCCCTAACAAAATTAAGCGTTTTCGGGTTTTAAAACCCAACCTAAGGGGTCCAATAGACCGCCACGGGAACCTGATTTTGATGCAAAATCCCGCGTATAGGGGCCTCTAGAATCGGTCCATCGCGTAAGGCATCCTGGTAGACGGCCCATTTGGCCGCGCCCTTGAGCAACAGAATCATCTGCCTTGCGTGCCATAGGGTGGGCAGGCTCAAAGACAGTCGAGCGCGGCCATATCGGTAAAGCGGCGCTCAGCGATCCTACTGGCCAAGGGTTTCTGCCTTTTCGGCCACATGGCGAAAGGCGATATGCTTAGAGCCCAAGAAGTTGATCATCAGGCCAGCGGCTGTGCCGATGGCCAAGGGGATGACCAGCCAGCGCGCAAGGCTCGGGACGGCCATGATGGCAAGGCTGTAGGCGGCGATATTGATTGCACCGCCTGTCCCCTGCACGAGGAAATAGAGACCGGCCTCCTTGGCGTGGTTGCGCCCAGACTGCGCCCTAAAGGTCCAGAGCCGATTCAGGGTCCAGGTGGCAAAGACGGCGACGAGGAACGAACAGGGCCTGGCGGTGAAATGATCCATATGGGCCAGCCAAACCAACCCATAGAGCACGCCGCCATCTACGATAAAACCAACCCCGCCCACCACGCAAAAGCGCATGAAGGCGGGATCAAGCAGGTCGAGGATCTTGGCAAACAGCGGGACGCGCCTCGCCAAGCGCTGGCCTTGCTCAAAGAGGCTTAGGCCCCAAGCCCTTAGGGCATCCCAGGTTTGACCGGGGGTGTCCTTGGCCAGTCTTTGGGCCACGACGGCCGCCGCCAAGGGGATGATCCAAGCGACGCGGGCCTGATAGCGGGGGAAGGGACCGGAAAGGACCCCGCAGACCGCCGCATTGATCACATAGCCCGCCAGCAATAGGCCAATGGCGGTCATGGCCTTGATGGCGTCTTGGTCAAAACCCATCTGTTTTTGACGAAAGGCTTGAGCCACCTCTCCTCGTACCAGACGCCAGAGCAGGAACGCGCCAGCCAGAACGAAGATGGTGGTATGCCAAGCGCGCAGGGGATCCATGCGCAAACGGGAACGGCAGGCGGCCCGGTCGGTTTTGCACTTTTCAGCATTAGGGATCAGCAGGGGAAGGTTGGTATCCCCCCAATAGCGGTCATTCAGAAAGACATAGGGATTGCGCAGCGGGTCCTCGACATAGATCAGATTGAGCTGCCACCACCAGTTTTGCAGTGAGGCTGCA
Source organism: Caulobacteraceae bacterium (assembly GCA_947484535.1). Taxonomy (GTDB): domain Bacteria; phylum Pseudomonadota; class Alphaproteobacteria; order Caulobacterales; family Caulobacteraceae; genus CAISGS01. Next base: position 5,477 of record CANKPO010000059.1, on the reverse strand, counting down.
ACCTGACCCAGCGGATCATGCAGCACCGTATTGAACGCGAACCGAAACTCTTCCTTGCCCACCGCAACGCGGTCCTCATAGCCCAGCCGATTGAACAGCCCGATTCCGGCTGTGCCCGACCAGAGGATCTTATCGCTATCATCGAGGGCCTGATGCCGAAAGCGGCACACCACATAGGGCGTCCCGCTATAGCAGGCCTCGCGCAGATAGTTTCGGCCAGGTCCATCGGCCAAGACGCGGGCGATCAGGAAGGGAGGCCGACCTAAGTCTTCGCCCCACTTGGCCTTGACCGATTGGGCATAGAGGGCGTTGGCCGCAAAGCCGGTAATGACGGCGGCCATGATCAGGCTGGCGCGGACAAAGGTCTCGCGGCGATCTGCCTTCAGCAGCACCATCAGTCCCGCGCCAATCACCGCGAGGCCTAGGGCTGTCAGGGTGTGTGAGCCATGGAAGCTCAAGGCGAGCGATAGCAGGCACCAGTTAAAGATCTGAGCGCGGCGGCTCAGCGTATGGCGATAGATTAAGAGCAGAACGCCGCACAGGATCGCGACCGCAGCAAAGACGTCCGGCATGGCAAAGCCTGCGAACAGGGGCAGAGATGTGCCCGCTGCGACGAGCAGGCTTACAGGAACAAAGGTCCAAGGCTTAGCGCGCGGGGCGATAGCCTTCGAGAGCCGCCAGGCGGGCCATAGGGCCAAGAGACCTTGGATCGCCGCGACAAGCCACAGACTGCCGATGGCCACACCGGCATAGAGAAAGACGCCGTAATAGGCTGATCTGGCCCCCATCGAGGTGAGGGAGAACCGCTCAGCTGTTCGCTTTTTAGCGGCTTCGGCAATTTCCGCAGGATCGGTTAGGACAGGCTCAGGCTTGAAGTTGCCGATAATGTCCCGCACGACGGTGCGGCCCTGATCATAATAGTCGTCTGTGTCGGTAAAGACCGATGGCCTGCCATTCACCGCAATGACGGCGAGGAGGAAAAGCGTCCCCAGCCAGAGCGGCCATGACTTCCAGATCTGCCTCATGCGAAGCTTTGCCGGGCTTTAACGACGAAGGGTGAAGACGGAGGCGAGAAAGCCGGATGCGGCGATCTGAATGCTGGCCGTCACCGCGGTCAGAGAAATGACCAAGATCCGGACTACGCCATTATAGAGAATGGGTCCAAATCCGACGCTGGCCCAGTGGCCCAGAGCAAAGACGGTTCCCACACAACCCGCGATGAACAGGACGAGTGCGCCTTGCAGGATGGGTTCCAAGGTCATGCCGAGGAGGAACTTCTTCATGCTCCCTGCAGGCGGCAAAACCCCCTCTATCATCGCATAGCGACGGGCCAGAGCGCTGAACATGACCAGCTGAGTGCCGATCAAGAACGAGAAACAGGCGGCGACGAGCGTATGGATGTCTAGCTCGATATGGGGGGTTACGTGCACCCCGCCAGCGGCCAACATCGATGTCCCCGCCACGCCAAGGCCAATCATCAATAGGCCAGGATAGAGGAACAGCCACTCGGGGCTATGGAGCAGTAGGAAGCGCAGGTGGCGCCAACCATCGCGCCAGGTCTTCAGATGGGGAGGGCGCGAGCGGCCATCGGGACGAAGGGTGGTTGGCACCTCTTCGATGCGGCGCTCATGCAGGGCTGACTTAACGACCATCTCGCTAGCAAATTCCATGCCCGGGCTTTGCAAGCCAAGGCTGAGCATGGATTCGCGGTTGAAGCCGCGTAGGCCGCAATGGAAGTCGCTGACGGGGATCTTGAAGAACAGCTTGCCCAAGAAGGACAGGACCGGATTGCCCAGATAGCGGTGCAGGAAGGGCATGGCCCCCTTTTCAATGCCGCCAAGGAACCGGTTGCCCATGACCAGATCCGCGCCATCGCGCAGACGCTCGACCATGGTGTCTAGATTTTCAAAATCGTAGCTGTCATCGGCGTCACCCATAATGACAAAACGGCCATGGGCGGCGCGAATGCCGCCGATCAGGGCCGCGCCATAGCCACGCTCTGGCACCGCGACCACGCGCGCTCCTTCGGCTTCTGCCAAGCCTTGCGAGCCATCGGTCGAGCCATTGTCCGCGATCAGGACCTCGCCGGCAATGCCTGTGCGTTTGAAAAAGCCCAAGGCCTTGCGAACGCAAACCTCAATGGTTTCAGCCTCGTTCAGGCAAGGCATGAGGATCGTCAGCTCGAGCGACGACTTGCCAGCGTCCAAAGTCCTATCCGAAGAGGTTTGGTCTTGCCCAGAAGACAAGCGGGCACTGATCAGTTCCGCAGCCATATCGCTCTCACTTTGCAAATCACGATTGCGAGAGGGAAATACGCCTTTCTGATCAAGGTGCAAGCCCTGCTGAGCAGTTCAACCCCGAATTGACGCCAATTGGCTATAGTCCGAGCGCGTGGCGCATCACTTGGTAGATGTAGCTCTGTTCCACAACACCTTGGAAAAGGTGCGCCTGAGGACCGCCCGCAAAGATCGCGACGTCCTCACCACTATGGGCCGCGCTGAACATCGGCACGGTGGCCTGTTGGGTAAAACTCGGGGCCTTGGTGTCTACGGAAGACAGATCTTCGCGATGGTTTTCACCATCCGCGCCGCCGGGCCCGGTTGCATAGCTGAGGATGGCATAGGGCTTTTTGTCCTTGGCCAACCCGCCCGTATCCTCATCAGCAGCGAGGCCGAGAATAGGATCATTGCGGCCGGCATAGCCAGAGATCACCAGTCCATGACTGTGGTCGGCCGTGACGATGATGAGAGTGTTCTTCATGTCGACCTTGGCCATCACAGCGGCAATGGCCTTGGAGAACTCCTCAGTTTCGGTCAGGGCCCGGTAGGCATTGCCTGCGTGACTGCCCATATCGATCCGCCCACCTTCGACCATCAAGAAATAGCCCTTGGGGTTCTTGGACAGGATGTCGACGGCGGTGGTGGCCATCTGGGTCAGGGTTGGGACATCCGCGCCTTGGGTCGCCCGATCGGCTTCGTAGGGCAGGTTTTCGGGACCAAACAGGCCGAGCACATGATCGACCTTGGCCGGATCAAGGCTCTTCAATTCACTGACCGTCATCACCGCAGCCGTTCGTGGACCAGATTTGGCCAGCCAGGTCTGGAACAGGTCGCGGCCATCGGCGCGGTTGCCGCCCTGGTCTTTGGGCTGAAAGCGGGACCGTCCCCCGCCCATAGCCACATTGAGGCGGGTGGTGTTGGGAGCCTCGACCAGTTGACGGGCAATATCCTTGCATCCGGCGGCCTTGGCCTTGGCGGACATGTTCTGGTCGCCTTCCCAGTCACGATTGGCGACATGGGCATAGGTTGAGGCGGGCGTGGCGTGGGTGATGCGCGTGGTGGTGACCGCACCGGTCCAGCGCCCCTTGGCCTTGGCCATTTCTGCCAAGGTGGTAATGGTCGATTCGGCAATGGAGGGGCAATCATCAGGAATGACCGTTCCATCAACGCCCATCGTGCCATTGCGGGTCTTGACGCCGGTCAGCATGGCCGAAGCGCTCGCGGCGCTATCGGTGACCATCGTATCGTCGCTGTAGGTCTTGGACAGGGCCAGATAGGGCAGGGTCTCGAAGGACAGGCTGTTGGACACGCCGTCCACACCCCGGGACTGACCCTCATGGATGCGCGCAGCGACCATGGTGCTGATGCCCATACCATCACCGACGAACAGGATGACGTTCTTGGCCTTGCCCGTGTTGGGCCTTAGCGCCAGCGCCTTGCCTAGCGTCGTCAGGCCACTGACATAGTAGGGGTTGGAGGTCTGGCGGGCCACCGGTTCTGCGGCGAGGGCCGCTTGGCTGACGGTCAGGGCCAAAAGCAGGCCGCCCAAGGGGCGCAGGGCTGGATAGGACATGACGATCTCCGGTGGTGACCGGGGCTGTCTAGGCCATCGGCCGGATCAAGGTCTAGTGCGTCACGAAAAATTCAATTTCAAAAGGCCGGTTGGGGCCGCGTTCGGATGGTTTTAGTCAACCTTGCCCGAAAGGTTCACCCCGCCATCTGCAAGGCGATAAGCCCCACGCCGCCGACCACAATCCGCCAGATGGCAAAGGGCATGAAGCCATAGCGGGTGACAAAGGCCAGCATCGACTTAACCACCACCCATCCCGACAGGAAGGCCACAACAAATCCGATGGCGATCAGGCCGCCTTGGTCGAGGCTAATCGTGTCCTTGGCCCGATAGAGGTCCAGCGCAAAGGCCCCGGCCATGGTGGGAATGGCCAGAAAGAACGAAAACTCCGCCGCCGAGCGCTTGTCCCCGCCGAGCAGCACGGCCCCGACAATGGTGGCACCTGAGCGAGATACCCCCGGCACCATGGCAAGGGTCTGGAACAGGCCAATGCCCAGCGCGGTCAAGAGCGGATAGCGCATGGCATCAAACTGGCGCGGCGGCGGGCTGAACCGCTCAATGGCGGCCAAGACAATGCCGCCAATGATCAGGGACCAACAGATCAGGCGCGGGCTTTCAAACAGAACCTGTTTGATCAGGTCATGGAAGGCCAGACCCAGCACCACGGCGGGCACAAAGGCAATAATGATAGTGAGGGCAAAGCGCCGCGCCTCCGGGCTGGTTGGAAGCTGGATCACCACGGTCCACAGCCGTTGAAAATAGAGCGCCACAACCGCCAAGATCGCGCCCATCTGGATCAGGACGGCAAAGGTATCCCAATCGGCCACCTTCAGGCCCATAGCCTGCGCGGCCAACAACAGGTGCCCGGTCGAGGAGACCGGTATGAACTCGGTCAGCCCCTCAACCAGGCCCAAAATTACCGCTGAAAGCCAATCTGGCATGGTCCAATCCCGTCACCTGCGCCCACCCGTATGGTCTAGCATGTGTCGCGGGGGGGATGGCTAGGGCTAAGGCGATGGGGCGCGACAGGTTCTCCGCCTCCCTAACTGAGAGTCGTTCGCGCTGTAATCGGTGAGGGCGAGACGATAGGATGATGCCATGTCCGGATCACACGCCTCCTCCGCCCCAGGCCTTAGCTTGGAACAGTCTGCCGTCCTGACGCGGCGGGCTACCAGCCTGTCGGTGTTGGTCGCTGCCATCTTGATCGTCATTAAGGGCTTTGCCTGGTGGCAGTCGGGGTCGGTGTCGATGATGGCGTCTCTGGCCGACTCCAGTCTGGATCTGGTTGCCTCCTTGGCCACCTTCTTTGCTGTGCGCTATGCCACCGCGCCGCCCGATGCCGAGCATCGGTTTGGCCATGGTAAGGCCGAGGCCTTTGCCAGCCTGTTGCAAGGCGGTCTGGTCTTTGCCTCTGCGGCCCTGATTGGACAGGAAGCCTTTAATCGCCTCGCCCACCCCGAGCCTATCCAGCAAGAGGGCTGGGCCATGGCGGTGATGGTCGCCTCGATCGTCCTGACCTTCGCCCTGATCACCGCCCAGTCGCGGGTCTTGAAACAGACCGGTTCGGTGGCCGTGTCCGGCGACCGCGCCCACTATGTGGCAGACTTGGCGTCCAACGCCATTTCTCT
>CANKPO010000058.1 GCA_947484535.1 Caulobacteraceae bacterium | reverse complement strand
ATATGATGTTGGCCATTGGCAGCCGAGGCCAGCTTCTTGCGAAGCTTACAGATGAAGACGTCGATGATCTTCAGTTCTGGCTCGTCCATGCCGCCATAGAGATGGTTGAGGAACATTTCCTTGGTCAGGGTCGTGCCCTTGCGCAGGGAGAGCAGTTCCAGCATCTGATATTCTTTGCCGGTCAGGTGAACGCGCTGCGAGAAGACCTCGACAGTCTTGGCGTCCAGATTGACCGTAATGTCGCCGGTCCGGATGACCGATTGGGCGTGGCCCTTGGAGCGACGGACCACTGCATGGATGCGAGCGACCAGTTCGTCCTTATGGAAGGGCTTGGTCATATAGTCATCGGCACCGCTGCCGAAGGTCTTGACCTTGGTATCGATCTCCGAGGTGCCCGACAGGATCATGATCGGCGTATTGATCTTCGCGACCCGTAGGGTGCGCAGAACGTCCATGCCGGACATATCGGGAAGGTTCAGATCGAGCAGGATCAGATCGTAATCGTAAATCTTGCCCAGATCGACGCCTTCCTCACCCAAATCGGTGGTGTAGACGTTGAAGCCCTCGGACTTGAGCATCAATTCGATGCTCTGCGCTGTTGCGCTGTCGTCCTCAATCAACAGTACGCGCATCGACCCCTCCCCGCCCAAAGGCGGCTTCGCTTCGCGGAATGATAAAATCCGCCCCCAGTAAACTCTTAACCATATTTGCCTGCCATTCACTTACACTTGGTTAACTTTGATTGACCGGCCATTTCGTTCTAGGGTGATTTGCAAAGCCCGCGCAAGGGCTGCGTTAACCATTTTATTTATTGGAATCACAGACTTTTCGTTTCTAATGGGCTGGTGTTCACTCCCCTTTAAGGTCAAGGGTCGAAAATCAAACTGACGATAAAATTTTTTTGTCGTTAAATTTTAGAGGACCATAAAGTGCGCAACCTTGTGGCAGCTGTCGAGCGCATAGACCCGCTGGTGGTCTTTGGGCGCGTGGCGGCGGTCAATGGCTTGCTGATTGAGGCCAAGGGCGGGCTGACCCGTCTGGCCGTCGGTGCACGGGTCGAGATTACCCGCCTTCGCGATGTTCCCTTAGCCGCTGAAGTGGTTGGTTTTCGCGAGGCGAGGGCGCTTTTGATGCCCTTTGGTCCGGTCGAGGGCGTCGCGCCGGGGGCTGAGATCCGCATCCTGTCGGAAGGTGCCGCAATAAGGCCCACCCTGGCGTGGCGCGGGCGGATCATTGATGCCTTCGGCGAGCCGATTGATGGCAAGGGGCCTTTGCCGCAGGGTCAGGTGCCCTATCCTCTGAGGGCCGCGCCGCCGCCAGCCCATGCGCGCGGCCGGGTCGGCGAGCGGCTCGATCTGGGCGTCCGGTCCATGAACGTCTTCACCACCTGCTGCCGGGGCCAGAGGCTTGGCGTCTTTGCCGGATCGGGCGTTGGCAAGTCTGTGCTGCTGTCGATGCTGGCGCGTGAGGCGACCTGCGATGTGGTGGTTGTCGGCCTGATCGGCGAACGGGGCCGCGAGGTCCGGGAATTTATCGAAGAGACCCTCGGGGAAGCCGGTCTCGCGCGCGCTGTGGTGGTGGTCGCCACATCGGATGAGCCTGCTCTAAAGCGTCGCCAAGCGGCCTATATGACCATGGCCGTGGCCGAGTTCTTCCGCGATCAGGATCAGGAGGTCCTGTGCCTGATGGACTCCGTCACCCGCTTTGCCATGGCCCAGCGCGAGATCGGCCTCGCCGCCGGTGAGCCACCGACGACCAAGGGCTATACGCCGACCGTCTTTACCGAATTGCCCAAGCTGCTTGAGCGGGCGGGACCGGGGCCCGTGCGGCCAGATGGCTCTGAGGGCGGACCGATCACCGGTCTCTTTACGGTGCTGGTCGATGGCGACGATCACAATGAGCCTATCGCCGATGCTGTGCGCGGTATTTTGGACGGTCACATCGTTATGGAGCGGGCCATTGCCGAACGCGGACGTTTCCCAGCCATCAATGTCCTGAAGTCCATCTCGCGAACCATGCCCGGCTGTCAGCGGCCCTATGAGCGTGAGATCGTGTCCAATGCCCGCCAAACCCTGTCGGCCTATTCCAATATGGAAGAACTGATCCGCATTGGGGCCTATCGCATGGGCACGGATCCTCAGATCGACCGCGCCATCCGTCTGAATCCCGCGCTTGAACAGTTTTTGGGTCAGGATAAGGACGAGGCGACGTCGCTGGATGAGTGCTTCTCCTCGCTCGCCGACATCCTTAATCAGGATAGCGCATGAGCCGGTGGGTCCAGTCTTTGATCCGCATCTCGGACTATGAGGTGCAGACCCTGCAAAAGCGGCTGGCTGAGATTGTCGGGCGCCGGGTCGACGCTGAAATGCGCATCGTGATGTTAGAGGCGGAATCCGAAGCCGAAGCCCGTCATGCTAAGGCCGACGTCGAGGCAGGCTTTATGCAGCTTGGCTTCACCCATGCTGTGCGGATGCGCAAGGCTGAGATTCAACTGACCGTCGATGCCCTGCTGGTGGAAGAGGCGGGCGCTCGCGATGCGTTGAGTGTCGCCTTTGAAGATCTCAAACGCTATGAGCACGTGGCCGAAGCGCAGAAGGTCAAGGCTGCCAAGCTGGAACAGCAACGTGAGACGGCGGCGCTCGATGAGTTGGGGCTAAGGCGCCCCCGCCAAGGACCGGGATAAGAGATTAGTCCTGATCGGCTGGGGTGCTGGCTTGGCGCATGGCGTGCAGATCGTCGCTGATCCGGAAGACCGCCAAATAGAACTCGCAGGCGGCCCGCCAGAGCAGGATCAAGGCCCCGACCACCAAAAATCCACCGACCAGAACCGGCAAGGCAATGAGCAGACCGGCGATTGTGCCGTCACGCAAGGCTAGTCCAACCGCACCGCCAACGATGGCGAAGGCCATCAGGGCCAGCAATCCAAGCCCAGCCCAATAGATCAGATGCACAACCTCACGGGTCAGCAGCTTCTCGAAGGTCAGCATGTTCCAAATCAAGGATTTCAGACTGGTCGACTTGGTTGTGATCGGCGCGCGCATGGTCAGTCCAGGATCTGGCGGTCATTTCCCGCCGGTTCTTCGCTATCAGGCACAGAGGCCGTTCGCAACGTTAAGGATGGCGCTAGATCTGGCCAACAGATTTCAACCTAGCGCGGTGATGCACTTCGTTTTGTGACAGCACCACGGTCTGACCGCGGAAGCGCTCGATAATGGAGCGAACATAGGGCCGGATGGTGGGGCCGGTGAGCAGGACGGCTGCGTCACCATTGAGCGCCGCCCGTTCGAAATTCTCCCGAACCAGGCGGATGAAATCTTGCAGCTTCGAGGGGGCCAAGGCCAGTTGCTTGTCATCGGCCGGACCAACCAGAGCGTCGGCGAAGGCATGTTCCCATTCTGGCGACAGGGTGATGATCGGCAAGGCTCCATCGTCGCCCTTGTGCTGCCAGCACAGCTGTTTGGCCAGACGCGCTCGGACCTGTTCGACCAACAGAACGACCGAGCTATTGTGGGGCGCGGCCTCGCCGATGCCTTCAAGGATGGTCGGCAGATCGCGGATCGAGACCCGCTCCTTGAGCAGAGCCTGCAGAACGCGCTGAACGGTGGTGGCGCTAACCACGCTCGGGATCAGGTCGTCGACCAGCTTCTTTTGCTCGCCCGGCAGGTCCTTCAACAGCTTCTGGACTTCGGAATAGGACAGAAGATCCGTCATATTGTCCTTGAGGATCTCGGTCAGGTGCGTGGTCAAGACGGTGGCCGGATCAACGATGGTGTAGCCTCGGAAAGTGGCCTCTTCGCGAAGGGCTTCGTCCACCCACGTTGCGGGCAGGCCGAAGGCGGGTTCGAGCACATGTTCACCGGGAAGATCGACCTGACCGCCGCGAGGATCCATAACCATCAAGAAGCCAATCCGCACCTCCCCGCCGCCCGCTTCCATCTCCTTGATGCGGATCGAATAGCCCTGATTGGGAAGGCGCATATTGTCGAGAATACGCACTGACGGCATGACGAAGCCAAATTCGGAGGCTAGCGTCCGGCGCAGGGCGCGGATCTGGTCGGTGAGGCGGCGCCCTTCGAGGTCATTGATCAGGTTCAGCAGGCCATAGCCCAGCTCAATCTTGACATCATCTATGGCCAAGGACCGGGCAATGGGTTCTTCCTCGTCCTCAACCGGTCCGGCCGCGACCCCTTCTTCGCGTTCAGGCTCCATCGAGTCCTGAGAGCGACGCCACGACAAAATACCCGCACCGATAGAGATGGCCGCAAAGGGCAAGATCGGCATACCGGGGACCAGTGCAATCACACCGGACGCGGCCGACACCATGCCAAGGCTGACTGGGTTCATGCTCAGCTGGGTGACCAGCGCAATATCCGCCGCCCCTTCAACGCCCGCTTTGGACACGAGGAAACCGGCGGCGAGTGAGATGACCAGGGCGGGGATCTGGCTGACCAGACCATCACCGATGGTCATGATGGTGTAGGTTGAGGCCGCCTCACCGACGGGTAGGTCGTGCTGGAAAACCCCGATCAGGATGCCGCCGATGATATTGATGAAGGTGATAACCAGACCGGCGATCGCATCGCCGCGCACAAATTTCGACGCACCGTCCATGGCCCCGAAGAAGGTGGATTCTTGCTCTAGCTCTTTGCGACGCTTCTTGGCGACATTCTCATCAATCAGGCCTGCCGACAGGTCGGCATCGATGGCCATCTGCTTGCCGGGCATGGCGTCGAGGGTGAAGCGGGCCGCGACTTCGGCGATCCGGCCAGAACCTTTGGTAATGACGATGAAGTTGACCAAGACCAAGATGGCAAAGACGATCACGCCGATGATGAAGTTGCCTTGCATCATCAAGGCCCCGAAGGCGGCGATTACCTGACCGGCGCCGTGAACGCCCTCATGACCATGGGAGAGGATCAGGCGGGTCGAGGCGACATTGAGCGCCAAGCGATAGAGCGTCGCGACCAATAGAACCGTTGGAAAGGACGTGAAATCCAATGGTCGCTTGAGCAGGATTGCCGTCATCAAGATCAGGACAGAGCTGCTGATCGAAATGGCCAACAGCAGGTCAAGCAGGACGGGAGGAACGGGGATGATCAGCAGGACGATGATCCCGACAACCCCGATGGCCATGATCACATCACCACGGCTCAACCAGCCCCAGACCTCTTTGGCCGTGGGGGCAGATGACGTGCGGGTATTGAGATCCAGTTGGGCCATTCTGTCCTAAATCGCTCTAACTCTGTTAACGCCGTCGCTTGACGGCCCTTAGGCCGCCGAGGTTCCCGTGCCTTGGTGCGCTGGTACCGCAACACCGGCCTCGGAATATTCCTTCAGCTTGTTGCGAAGGGTCCGGATCGAGATGCCCAAGATCGTGGCAGCATGGGTCCGGTTTCCGAAACAGTGGTTCAAGGTGTCGATGATCAGATGCTGCTCGACCTCGGCGACCGTGAGACCGACAAAGCCGCGTGCGGCGTCCGCATTGACAGCCGACATGGCCGCTGAGGCGGCTTGAGCCGCGCGGCTCGCGGTCTGGGCCACAGGATCGGCACTGGCCCGGGCGGCCATGGGCTGTCCATCGGGCAGGCGAATGGCAGGCTCGGCAATGTCTGAACCGGTGGAGAGCAAGACGGCGCGGTGCATGGCATTTTCCAGCTCACGCACATTGCCCGGCCAACGGTGGGACAGGAGCCGACGACGGGCCTCTTCTGAAAGGGGGCGTTCGGGTATGGCGTTGGAGGCGGAGTATTTTTTGATGAAATGGTCTGCCAGTGCCAAGATATCGGCGGGACGTTCACGCAGGGCGGGGAGGCGCAGATTGACCACGTTCAGGCGATAGAGCAGGTCTTCGCGGAAGGTACCGGCCTTCACGGCCTCAGCCAGGTCGCGGTTCGAGGTGGCGAGAATGCGGATATTGACCTTCACAGGGCGCGTGCCGCCGACCCGGTCAATCTCGCGCTCCTGCAGGGCCCGCAGCAGCTTGGCCTGCAGGCGCGTATCCATCTCGGAAATTTCGTCGAGCAGCAGGGTGCCGCCGTCTGCCTCTTCGAACTTGCCGATCCGGCGGGCAATGGCCCCCGTAAAGGCCCCTTTTTCGTGACCGAACAGCTCAGATTCCAACAGATTTTCCGGAATGGCCGCGCAGTTGACCGAGATATAGGGGCGGGCTGCACGCTTTGACTTTTGGTGGAGATATTTGGCCATGACCTCCTTACCGACGCCGCTTTCGCCGGTGATTAGGATCGAGGCGTCGGACGCGGCGACCTGATCGGCCAGGGCAATGACGGCGGTCATGGAAGGATCGCGTGCGACCAAGGCACTGTCTTCAGCCACCACGGCGGCCAGAACCGCAGCGATCAACTCAGCATCTGGCGGCAGAGGAATGAACTCTTTCGCGCCCGCACGAATAGCATCACCAGCGCGGCGGGGGTCGGCGGCAATCCCGCAGGCCACCACAGGCACGTGAATGCGCTCGGCCTCATTGGCAGCGATGAGCGCGGCAATATCGAGGTCATAATCAACCATCAACAGGTCAGCGCCCTGTCCTGCGCGCAGGGCATGGGTGGCCTTGGCGCAGGTGTCGACATGCGCCACCTTCGCGCCCGTGGCCATGGCCATCTGCACCGCTGCGGAAAGCTGCCCGCTCAATCGTCCGACGACTAGAAGTCGCATAATCTTCTCCTCAATGACGCGCAGCCGATCAGGACTGCGAGTCACCGTCCTTAATGATTTCCGTCATGGTCACGCCCAGTCGCTCGTCGACGATGACGATCTCTCCGCGGGCCACGAGGCGGTTATTGACGTAGATATCGATGGCTTCCCCGACCTTGCGGTCCAGTTCCAAAATGCTGCCCGCGCCGAGCTTCAAGAGCTGAGCCACGGACAGTTGGGCCCGGCCAATGACGGCCGAGATGCTGACGGGAACGTCAAAGACCGTTGAGAGGTCGCTGGCGGATTTGCTCTCTCCATCCATGGGCATTTCCGATGCCAAGGGATCGGATGGATCGAACTCGTCGAGGGTCAGGGGCGTGTCGCTGGCCATGGGCAGACCTCTCTCTTAGGGGGTGATCGTGGGTGGAAGGGCATGGGGATCGACCGCTTCGGCATGCAGGCCCTCAGCGATCAAGGCATTGTGTAGGGCTTGGGCGACCCGCTCAGCCGTGATTGTGGGGTCATAGCTGGCGCGGCCATCACCCCAATCAAAATGGAAGGCCGCAAGCGGCATCATGGGGTCAGCCTTGACGATAATCTGTCCGGGCATGCCCAAGGCTTGGGCCTGTTCATCGAGCGTTCTTTGGAACCGCTCGACCAGATCGGCGGAGGCGCGAACCGTCAGGCGTGGCCCGGTCGTGATCTCCCCTGCAAGCGCATCTAGCGCCGCACGGGCGGGGGCGTCTGGAAACTGCTCGAGGGCAGCATCTGCGATCTGCCTCGCGCAGGCAAGGGACAGTTCTGCCGATCCAACCCGATGGTCATGGGCGATCTGAACCAAGGTTGAAAGGGCCGCATGGGTGGCGTGGGCAATGGTCTGCAGGGCGGCGGCTGCGGCTTGCTCGGTCAGAACAAGGGCTGAACGCTGACCGTCTTCGAAACATTCCGCCCGGATCTGTGT
>CANKPO010000057.1 GCA_947484535.1 Caulobacteraceae bacterium | reverse complement strand
TCCATCTGCGGGAACACTTCGCGCACGGCATCGCGCATGCGCTCCACCGTGCGCCGACCGACCTCAAGCCGGGACGCCATCTCATCCAGCGTCAAGCCTTCGGCGGTTCCCGCCAACATCCTGGCAAGAGTCAAGAGACGCTGAGCCTTATCGTGTCGCATGGGTCGCTCCGAAAGATACGACCGAATTTGACGCACATGCAGTCCACAAGGTCAAGACCAGACCCCTTGACCTAAAGGACGCCCCCATGGCCCCCTATAAGCGCTTCGCCCCAACCTATCGTCCCGCCAAGGCCGCAACCTCGGTCAGGTCTCCCCTCACCGGCGCCATCATTGACGCAGTCTTACGCCATGCCGACCTTCATGAAGATCTCGGCTGTGGGCGCACGCTGATGCGGATCAGTCCCAAGCGGCTTGGCGATATTCAGGTGCGGTCGGCTCTGGGCAACCAGTTGGACCGCGCCCTAGGCGTCAGCATCATCTGGAATGAACGCGAAGGCGAAATCCTGCGGGTTCTGGACCGGCCCGCAGGTCAATATGCGGCCTAACCCTAGGCCTGAGCATCCAAGGCGGCGATGAGTGCCCGAAGCGCCTCTTCGGCAAAGGCTTGCATATTGGCGCGCCGATCTGGGCTCCCGGTCTCAAGGGTTAAGACCCGCTCTACCGGTCCGCTAACCGCGATGCAGCTATGGCCCGCCGCATCGCCGTAAGGGTTTCCGGTTGGACCAGCCGCCCCGGTCTCTGACAGGCCCCAATCGGTACGAAACCGCTCCTTGGCGGTTCGCGCCAGCAAGAGGGCATAGGGCTCACTGGACGAGCGCATCCCTTCCACCGCATCGGCTTCAAGGGCCATCAGTTTGCGCCGCGCGCGGCCGGTATAGACCACAGCGCCACTGAGGAAATAGGCCGAAGCGCCCGGGACCGCCAACAGGGCCGCCGAGAGCAGTCCGCCCGAAGAGGATTCTGCGACCGCGATGGTTTGTTTGCGATCCTTAAGCCGCTGACCGGCCTCTTCTCCCAAGCGCCAAAGCTCTTCCATCGTCATAATCTCCCGTCGGCAACGCCACTATTGACCCGTTCAAGGGTTTTTACATGATTTACGCTAAGCTGCGCGAAAGCTTACAGGAGAGCAATAGGATGACCTTCGATGAGTCGACCACGCGCCGGGTGGCGCAGAACGTCCGGCTTCTCGAGCGCCTGTTTAATGAGGCCCTCGCCTATCTCGACGGGGAAGCCCGTCAGCAGGGTGTTCAACGGGCCAGAGACGTCGGCAATGAGGCCGGTGATCTGTCGAGCCTTTCGGCAGATGACGCGGTCTATCTTGTTCGGGCACTGGCCTGTCTATCGACCCTGACCAATATTGCTGAAGATGTCGCAGGCCGTCGGCAGTTGGATGATGGCCAGTCGGGCGGCCTTCCTGCCACCTTGACCGGGGCCATAGCCCTAAAAGAAAGTGAAGGCGTTTCAGAGACAGACATCCAGTCGGTGTTGGACGAGATGCGCCTGACCCCCGTGCTGACCGCGCACCCGACGGAAATGCGCCGCGCTTCTGTGGTCGACCGCGAATTTGAGGTCGCCCGCATCTTGGCCCTGCGCCGCCATAGCCTGCCGCGCACGCTGGATCTGTGGACGCAGGACGAACTGTTCCGCGCCATCGCCCTTCTGTGGAAGACCCGGCTCCATCGTCCCGACCGCATTACGGTCAGTGATGAGATCGACAATACGTTGGGCTTTGTTCGGCGGGCGATCTTGCCGGCCCTGGTTCGGCTCTATGGCGATTGGGATCGCGATTTGCCGGAGCAGGCCCCCTTCCCTCTGGTGGTTGGCTTAGGGTCTTGGATTGGCGGCGACCGCGATGGCCATCCCCATGTCGACGATGTCACCTTAAGGCTGGCTCTGGCCGAACAGGGCCAAGTTATCTTCGCCTGGTATCTTGATCAGTTAGATCAGCTGGAATCAGAGCTGACCCTGTCGGTCACCTTGGCCCCGGTCTCGGACGAGGTCATGGAATTGGCAAGGCGCTCGGCTCAACATTCGGTTCACCGCGCCGACGAGCCCTATCGAAGGGCCCTGACCTATATTCACGACCGGGTTTTGGCCACGGCTGAGCGACTAAAGGCATCACCCATCGGTGCGCCCAAGGCTGCCGCCCAAGCTCAAGCCTACGGCGCCGTTTCCGAACTTGTCCATGATCTGTCGAT
Organism: Caulobacteraceae bacterium; assembly: GCA_947484535.1. Classification (GTDB taxonomy): domain Bacteria; phylum Pseudomonadota; class Alphaproteobacteria; order Caulobacterales; family Caulobacteraceae; genus CAISGS01. Next base: position 5,498 of record CANKPO010000057.1, on the reverse strand, counting down.
CATTCGTGACAGCTTGATTGCCCATGGCGGTGAGCGCTTGGTCGGCACGACCCTGAAAGTCTTGCTTCAGATTGTCCGATGCTGCGGCTTTCATCTCCTGTCTCTCGATCTTCGCCAAAATTCGGACGTGCATGAACGGGTGGTGGCCGATCTCTTTGCCCAATCCCCGACCCCGATCGACTATCTTGGGCTTTCAGAGGATCAAAGGATCGAGCTTCTGATTGAACAGCTCTCCGACGACCGCCTCCTGCGCTGGCCCTTTGCCTCCTATTCAGCGGAAACCAAGCGAGAGCTTCGGATATTGGACGCCGCTGCCGAGACCGTGTCCGCCTATGGACCAGAAGCCATCGGAGCCTATGTGGTCTCCAAGGCCGGATCGGTATCTGACATTCTTGAACCCCTCGTTCTGCTCAAACAGGCGGGCCTCGTCTTTGGCGGCGCGGCTCCCCGGTCGATGCTCGGCGTCGCGCCGCTCTTTGAAACCATTGGCGACCTCGAAGCGGCCCCTGCCATCATTGATCGCTGGCTCAAACTGCCGATTGCGCGGTCCTTGCTTGGACCAAAGGCGACCCAAGAGGTCATGCTCGGCTATTCGGACAGCAATAAGGACGGCGGCTACACGGCCTCGCGTTGGTCCTTGCATCGGTCGTCGTCCGACATTCTCAAGGTCTGTGACCAGCAGGGCGTGGGCCTGCAGCTCTTTCATGGCCGAGGGGGCTCGGTCGGGCGCGGCGGGGGCTCAAGCTTTGCCGCCATCCTAGCCCAGCCAGCCGGGACGGTGCGCGGGCGCATGCGGGTTACCGAACAGGGCGAGATGATTGCCCGCAAGTTCGGCGATGAGGTCTCGGCGCGCAAATCCCTAGACAGTGCCTGCGCCGCCGTCTTCCTGGCCACCCTGCGCCAAGAGGGCGACAGGACCTCCACGGCCTTGGATGCAAGGTTCGGTCCGGCCATGAGCGCCATTACCGACGCGTCCTGCGAGGCCTATCAGGATCTGGTCTATCGCGACCCAGCCTTTGCGGGCTTTTTTCGTACCGCAACCCCCATATCGGAGATCATCGAGCTCAAGATCGGCAGTCGCCCCGCCTCGCGCACCAAGTCCGGTCGGATAGAAGACCTGCGCGCCATTCCATGGGTCTTTAGCTGGTCACAGTCGCGGTTTATGCTGCCGGGATGGTACGGCTTTGCCTCAGGCGTCAAGGCTGCCAACATCAGCATCAATCAACTGAGCGACATGGCTCAGGGCTGGGGCTTCATGGACACCTTTCTGGCCAATATGGAAATTGCCCTGGCCCAAAGTGATATGGCCATGGCCAGCGCCTATGCCGGTCTGGCTCCTGACCGGGCCCATGCTGAACGGATCTATGGCGTCATCCATAGGGAATGGAAGGCGACAGAAGACCTGATCCTGAAGATTCGAGGTGAGACAAGCCTGTTGCAAAGCCAGCCGGACCTCGCCGCCTCAATCGCCCTATCAAAGCCTTGCCTTGATCCGCTTAACCGATTGCAGATCGAGCTCCTGTCCCGGCGGCGGCGTGGCGAGAATAGTGAGGCCGTTAAGCTTGGCATTCAGTTGACCCTCAATGGCATCGCAGCGGCCTTGCGTAACACCGGCTAAGGTGACGCAGCTCAAATAGGGATCACGGTTTGCGTAAACCGCGACCTTGGGTTAGGCTAGTAATTGAAACCCATAAAGTGTCATGAAACCCAAATCAAAACAGCGAAAGTCCGCCCCCGCGACCGCGCGCGGAGTCGCGTCTATTGAAGATGCAACCCAATGGTTTGCCCGTCAAAATATTGAAGAGATCGAATGTTTCGTGCCCGACCTTGCCGGTGTGGCGCGCGGCAAGATCATGCCGGTACGCAAGTTCCTCAATGGCGGAACCATGAACCTGCCCATGTCGGTCTTTTATCAGACCATCACCGGCGACTTTCCAGACCTTGAGGGTCTAATTGGCGCGGTTCAGGCCGACACCGATATCTTCCTCGTTCCCGATTTTGCGACCTTGGCCACCGTGCCATGGGCCCAAGACCCAACGGCGCAGGTCATTCATGACGCCTTTCATCCTGATGGCCGCCCCGTCGATGAAAGCCCGCGTCAAGTCTTGCGCCGGGTGCTTTCCCTCTATCGCGCCAAGGGCTGGGAGCCGGTTGTCGCGCCAGAGCTTGAATTCTATCTGGTCGAAAAGAATGTCGACCCCGACTATCCGCTCAAACCGCCAACGGGCAGGTCGGGACGACCTGAGACGGGCCGTCAGGGCTATTCGATCTCAGCGGTCAATGAGTTCGATGCCCTGTTCGAGGATATGTACGAATATTCTGAGCGTCAGGGCCTTGAGATCGACACCCTGATCCACGAGAGCGGTGTCGCCCAGATGGAAATCAATCTGCGGCACGGCAATGCCTTGGAATTGGCCGATCAGGTCTTCATGTTCAAACGCACCATCCGTGAAGCGGCGATGGAGCATGAGATCTATGCGACCTTCATGGCCAAGCCCATGGCCTCAGAGCCCGGCTCGGCCATGCATATCCACCAGTCGATCATTGACCCCGGCACAGGCCAGAACCTCTTTTCTGACCCCGGCACCGAGGGGCCGACGGAGCTGTTCTATAGCTTCATCGCCGGTCAGCAGCGCTACATGCCCTCGATCATGGCCATCCTCGCCCCCTATGTGAATTCCTACCGCCGGATCAGCAAAGAATCCGGGGCGCCGGTCAATACCCAATGGGGCTATGATAATCGCACGGCGGGTCTTCGCATTCCGCCCTCAGACGCGGCCAATCGCCGGGTCGAGAACCGGGTGCCCTCCTCCGATGCCAATCCCTATCTGGCCATCGCCGCGGTTTTGGGCGCAGGCTATTTGGGCATGATCTCAGCCCTCAAGCCCGAGCCGCCGGTGGATACGGATGCCAATCTTCGCGGGGTTGAACTGCCGCGCAGTCTGATTGAATCGGTAGAATTGCTAAGCTCCTGTGTGCCGCTGCGCGATGTTTTGGGGGGCAGCTTCATCGATGCCTATTCGCGGGTGAAGCTTGCCGAATATGATGCCTTCATGCGCACCGTTAGCCCCTGGGAGCGGGAATTCCTGCTGCTCAACGTCTAATCCCTATGGCAGCGCGCAACCAAGGCCATCCGACGACCTCTTGGTACGCGCAAACGGCAAACCCCTTTCCGGTACTGCCGCTGCTCAAGGGTCATCACCAAACAGAGGTCTGCATCATCGGTGCGGGCTACACCGGATTGGGGGCAGCCCTTTGCCTTGCCGAACAGAGCGTTCCCACCATCGTCTTGGAGGAGGCGCAGGTCGGTTCCGGCGCCTCCGGTCGCAATGGCGGTCAGATCCATACTGGACAAAGGCGCGATCAATATTGGCTTGAAAAGACGGTCGGGCCGGATGACGCCATGGCCCTTTGGACCCTTGCGCAGGACGCCAAGGCCCATCTGCAGGGTCTGATCACCCAATATGCCATCGCCTGTGATCTCAAGCCCGGAATGATCGAGGCACGCCACCGCCCCACCGGCGAGGACCACGACCGCGCTTGGCGTGATCATATGGCTGAGCGCTACGGTTACGACCAGATCCGCTTGATCGATCGGGACGCGCTGGCCCACGAGCTGGGTTGCGAGACCTATTTCGGGGGAACGGTCGATGAAGGCGGCGGACATCTGCACCCCCTCAATTTCGCCCTCGGTCTTGGCCATGCCGCCTTAAACACCGGCGTACAGATTTTTGAACGCTCGCGGGCCCTATCTTGGCGCAAGACCGCGCAAGGGATGGAAGTCACCACACCGCAGGGCACGGTGACGTGCCAAAGGCTAATCCTGACCGGTGATGGCTATATTGATGGGCTTTCACCCACGATTGATGCTCAGGTCATGCCGATCAATAACTTCATCTTGGCAACGGCCCCCTTGGGCGAACTTGCCGACGAGATCATTCGCAGCGACGCTGCCGTGGCCGATAGCCGTTTTGTCGTAAACTATTTTCGCAAATCCCCCGACGGGCGGTTGCTGTTCGGTGGCGGCGAGAACTATTCGCCTTGGTTTCCTTCCGACCTGAGCGGATTTGTTCGCCGTCACATGCTAAAGGTCTATCCAAGGCTCGCCGATGTGCCAATCACCCATGCTTGGGGCGGCACCCTCGGCATCACCATGAACCGCGCGCCCTATGTCAGAGCCCTTGCGCCCGGGGTTGTCACCGCTGCGGGCTATAGCGGCCAGGGGGTGATGCTCGCGCCCTATTTTGGCAAGCTATTGGCTGATGCCACCTTGGGCCAGATGTCCGGTCTTGATCTGCTATCGCGCCTGCCTGCCCCACCCTTTCCGGGCGGGAAATTCTTACGTTGGCCAGCCTTAGTCGCAGGTCTGAGCTGGTATGCGCTGCGCGACCGGCTCTAGTCCTTAGGCTCTGAGTCCTGAAGAAAGGCTGCGATCAAACTTGAGATCATTTGCGGATTGCGTACCGCGATGATGCCAGCGGCCGCCGCCACAGCGGCACTGACCAAGGGCTTTTCGCGCACAATGGCCATAAGGCTTGCCAAGATGGGCGAAGGCTCGGGCGCGGTCTGAACCGGGCGTTTCGCGACCGGAGCAGGTCGGCTGGCCACAAACGCGACGATAAGCGCCACCAAGGCAAATACACCTGCCACAATTGCGCACGCGATGGCTTCGCCCCAAAGGCTGCGTAACAGCACAAAAAGGCCGAAAGCGGCGGCCACAAGGCTGACGCAAGCGCTGACCGCGACGATCATGGCCGTCGTTAGGGTCTGAAGAACCGTCTTACCGATCATCTACGCCGACCACTGCTGAGGAGAAGTCCGATGACGACGCCGACCCCCAGGGCCATCGCGGTCGCGGTTAGGGGGCGATTGCGAACCTGATCGGAGACGAGCTTCTGAGCCGCTTCCAGTTGGTCTTCGGCATTGTCGATCAAGGGCTTGGACTGCGCCCCAAGGGCCTTCAATCCCTCACGGAACATGGCTTCGACCCGATTGATCAGGTCCGCGACAGCCGCCTCAGTGACGGGACCCGTTGAAGCCTCGCCATGGTGGTCACCCTTTGGCGCGCCGGAAGGCGGTATTGTGGCATCTGGTTCAGCGGACATGTCGACCCTCATCTAAAATGCCAAGCTGCAAAGCAAGGCGCGTAATGCCAATATCGAGTACATCACGCCACTTCAAATATAGAGACATCCTATTACCCGTTTTAGGGCGGCGCCAAGCGATCACTGCTCCCTACAGTTGCGGCAAATGGCGCATGGGCAGGGCAAAGTCAGTCCGATTTGCCCACCGTCACCAGATTATCGTCAGCATTGCGATCAATCAGCTTCGCATAGGGATCGATGGCCGCATATTTGGGCAGGCTTGGAACCGTCACGACAAGGGTCTGAACGCCCGTCCGCAAGGGCACGGACTTGAAGGCCAATATTTTGGATCGATCAAAGTCCTTCGCCTCTGGCTTGACCGTAAAGAGGCCAACATCCACAGCCTCGGCCATG
>CANKPO010000056.1 GCA_947484535.1 Caulobacteraceae bacterium | reverse complement strand
TGGCCGCACAAGGGCGACAGGACGCTCCGGAGACCGCTCGCGGACCAGGTCCAGGGGTGTTTGATACGTGTGCAATTCACGTAGCCCCCTGCAAGTAGTTGACCCAATCCGGCGTTAGCAGCGTTTTCGAACTTCGGGGTCCGCCGGAGGAGACGCATGTAGGGTCAGCGCCCCCCCTTGTAAAGAAGAAATTTGTGACAATGTTTCTCCATCCCTCTGGCAATTTCAAGACACCCCCTGTTTCTCGCCTAAGCGCTTGAAAAGGCGGGCTCGCCTTCAGTTTTGATTCACGATAAATCGAGGAGGTGATTGATCCTTTTCGGTTTGCCTCTATAGCAGGCGGTTAATCGATTTTGGCTGCGGCGGGGATGTTCGGCTTTGGGCCTGTCATCAGCCTGTCATGGCCAGGGCTCTAGTCTTTTTCGGATGCAACAGGTTGGGAACGTGTCACCTGCATGACTGATGCCGCTGCTGTCATTTCAGTCGATGAGGTTTCCAAAACCTTTGGAACGCGTAAGGCGCTGGACGGCGTTTCGATCAGCGTTGCTAAGGGCGAGATGGTTGCTCTGATCGGACCGTCGGGTTCGGGCAAGTCGACCCTGCTGCGCTCGATCACGGGGCTGGCCCCCATCGATGGTGGTTCCGGCACGATCCGCGTCTTTGGCGAGTCTGTGCAGGCCTCGGGCAAGATCAGTGATCGGGTGCGGTCTGTGCGCAGCCGCATCGGCTTTGTCTTTCAACAGTTCAATCTGGTCGGACGCTTAAGCCTGTTCACCAATGTTGCGCTGGGGGCCTTAGGGCGTCTGGGCTTTTGGCGCGGGATGTTGGGGCTTTGGCCCGAGGCGGAAAAGCGTTTGGTCATGGTCAGTCTGGCCCGCGTGGGTGTTGCTGACTATGCCGCCCAGCGCGCCAATACCCTGTCGGGCGGGCAACAGCAGCGCGCCGCCATTGCAAGGGCGATGGTTCAGGGCGCAGAGGTGGTTCTGGCCGATGAGCCGGTGGCCTCGCTCGATCCCGTATCGGCCCGCAAGGTTATGGATCTGTTGCTGGATCTGAACCGCAAGGATGGCCTGACGGTCGTGGTCACCCTGCACCAGGTCGACTATGCCATGCGCTATTGCCAGCGGGTTGTGGCCCTCAAGGCTGGGCAAGTGATCTATGACGGCCCGGTCGCCGGCCTTGACCGCGCCACCCTCGTTCAAATCTATGGCCCTGAATTCGAAGATGCGTTCTGGGAAGGAGCTCCCCAATGAAGTGCTTGACCCTCCTGCGTGCGGCCCTGGCAGCCGCGCTTTTGGTAACCACCCCTTCGCTGGTGCAGGCTCAGGCCAAGGCCCCGGTCAAGACCGTCAATTTCTCAATTCTGGCGACCGAAAGCTCGACCAGCCTGCAGTCCTTCTGGGCGCCGATCATTGCCGATATGGAAAAGCAGACCGGCTACAAGATCAAACCCTTCTACGGCTCCAACTATACGGCCCTGATAGAGGCCATGCGCTTTAAGCAGACCGATGTGGGCTGGTTCTCCAACCAGTCAGGGCTTGAGGCCATTCGCCGCTCCGGCGGTGAGGTGTTTGTGCGCACCTTTGATCCGTCGGGACGGGATGGCTATCGCTCGCTGATCATTGTTCCAGCCAAGAGCAATCTCACGCTGGAGCAGGTCCTGAAGTGCGACAAGAGCCTGGATTTCGGCATTGGCGATGCCAAGTCGACCTCCGGCACCTTGGCCCCCATGACCTACCTTTTCGCGCCGCGCGGGATTAAGCCTGCCGAATGTTTCAAGACGGTTCGCAGCGCTAACCATCAGGCCAATCTCTTTGCCGTTGCACGCGGCGTTTTGGATGTGGCCACCAACAATTCAACGGCGGTGAACCTGCAAAAGGGCCGCGATCCAGCGATCAATGATGCCATCCGCATCATCTGGAGCTCGCCACCCCTTCCAGAAGACCCCATTGTTTGGCGCAAGGATCTGGATCCGCAGGTCAAGGCGCGTCTGCGCAAGTTCTTTGAGTCCTACGGTCAGGGCACCGGCCCAGAGGCGGCGCGTCAGAGGGCGCAACTGTCCAAGGTCAGTATCGGTGGCTTCAAGCCTGCTGATAACAACCATCTTCTGCCTGTGCGGGAGATGGAGGCCACTGAGATCTATCTGGTTGCCAAGGATGAAGGCAACGCGGCCAAGATCGCAGCCGCTCAAAAGGCTTTGGCAGCCATTCAGGCTGAGCGTAAGGCCTTGGCAGGACGCGCGCCTAAATGAGTGCGGTTGATATCGTTCCAGCGCCGCCCAAGCGTAGCCTCAGCGACTGGCTGTTTGATGTGCTGCTATGGGGCGGACTGACCATCGTGCTGGTGGTGGGCTTTGTGCCCGCTGAAATGACCAAGCTGCCGCTGATCTTCGCCAATTCCGACAATATGCGTGAGTTCGGTAAGGACTTTCTGAGGCCCGATTTCGATCAATGGCCACTCTATGTCAGTCAAATGTGGCTAACCATCCAGATGGCACTTTGGGGTACGTTCCTCGCCGTGCTTTTAGCCATTCCCTTTGGTCTGGCGGCAGCAAAGAACATCAGCCCGTCATGGGTCAATCAGCCGATGCGCCGGTTCTTGGACATGCTGCGGTCGGTGCCGGATCTTGTGGTCGGCACCCTGTTTATTGTGGCGGTCGGTCTTGGTCCCTTTGCCGGGGTCATGGCTCTGGCCATCAGCACCAGCGGCGTTCTGGGCAAGCTCTTTTCAGAAGCCGTCGAAGCCATTGATCGCGGCCCTGTCGAAGGGGTCCGGGCGACGGGCGCTGCGCCCCTGCAAGAGATCGTCTGGGGAGTGATGCCGCAGGTGGCCCCGCTCTGGACCTCCTATGCGCTCTATCGTTTCGAATCGAGTTCGCGCTCCGCCACCGTTCTGGGCCTGATTGGCGCGGGCGGTATTGGTCAGGTCCTGTTCGATAGCCTCAACAGCTTCGAATATAGCCGTGTCGCAGCCATCGTCATTATCATCATCGTGGCCGTGTCCCTGATCGACCTGCTTAGCCAAGTCATCCGCTCACGCCTTCTCTAAATCGCCTTTAAGCGGGAATCCGGCGAGGAATCGCCTTGGGTAGAGGCCAAAATCCGCCTTCGCGTTGGTCTCTTGATCAACATGCCATCATGGACGACCTCGATATTTGTCCGGGTGAATGTCGTTTGTAAAAAACCGTCACAATAATCATCTAGACCGTTTCCCAGAATGAGCATCCCATTTGGATGGGGCTTTAGAGAAAGGGATTCGCAGTGAAGAATTTTAAGAGCTTGCTCCTCGTCGGCTGTGGCGCACTAGCACTATCCAGCTGTGGCCCTAGCGATATTGCTTCGCCAGGTAATGGCGGCAACGTCACCATCACCAACACGACGAACACGCCTCCTCCGGTTGTCACGCCCCCGCCAGTATCGACTCTCGTCACGCCAGCCACGGGCTGCCCGACCATCGCTGATGGTAGCTTGACGGACGAGGGAACGATCACGGGCCCAACCGGCACATGGCGCGCCTGTTCGCTTCCAGCGCGGATCAACAAGTCGATCACCCTGCCGAAGGTTACCGGCCTGCTCTATCGCCTGAACGGCCGTGTCGATGTCGGCACGGATCGCGGCTTCACCAAGATCACCACTGGGTCCTTGGCCGAGACGGCGACAAGCACCGCGACTTTGACGATCGAACCTGGCGTGATCGTCTATGCCAACACAGGCATCTCTTGGCTCGCCGTCAACCGTGGCAACAAGATCAACGCCGTCGGTACCGCTACTCAGCCCATCATCTTTACCAGCCGCGATAACATCCTTGGCCTGAACACTGAAACTTCCCAGGGTCAATGGGGCGGTGTGGTTCTGATGGGCCGCGCGCGTGTCACTGACTGTACGACGGGTTCGGTTGCTGCAGGCACCTGCGAGCGCCAGACCGAAGGTTCGGCTGACCCGGCTCTTTACGGCGGCGCGGACAATGCTGACAGCAGCGGCACCATGTCCTACGTCCAGATCCGTTATTCGGGTTATGTCTTGGGTGCCGACAAGGAACTCCAGTCGCTGACCCCATCGGGCATTGGTAGCGGTACGACTTTGAACAATATCATGAGCTACAACAGCTCTGACGATGGCGTCGAGTTCTTCGGCGGCGTTGCGAACATGAAGAACTTTGTGTCCGTCGGTGCTGATGATGACAGCCTTGATGTCGACATGGGTACGACGGCCAACTTCCAAAACCTTCTGCTGATCCAACGTTCGGCAAAGGGTGATGCCCTTATGGAAATCGACAGCAACGGTAACGAGGCCGATACGCCCCGCACCACGCTCAAGATTTCGAACCTGACGGGTCTTCAGCCTGAAGTCAGCACGGACAATGAAGCCAATGACCAAGCCGCTATCTTGGTTCGCGGTAACTCTGACGTGACCTTGGCGAACTCGGTTATTTCGACCCCAAAGAACGAATGCCTGCGTATGAACGGTTCGGGCACTACGCCTGCGACCTTCGCCGCTCGGTCGGTCGTGATGCAATGTAACGCCACCAAGTTCCTCGGAACTGGCTCCTACAATGCCGCCGCTGTCAGCACCGCCTTTGGTTCGGGTGCGAACAACAACAATGATAGCTTCGTGACCACGCTCACCAACCTGTTCATCAATGGTGCGAACGAGCTTGCCGTCGCTGCGTTCGATCCAACGACCTTGGCAAGCTTCTTCACCGCCGTGACCTCTATCGGCGCAGTGAAGAACGCGGATGACAAGTGGTATGCTGGCTGGACCTGCAACAGCGCGACTGCCGATTTCGGCACGGGCAACAGCGGTGCCTGTACGTCAATTCCTACCAAATAATCACGCTAGGTACTTAGGGTGAGGGGGCGGCCTTAGGGCGGCCCCCTTTTCTCCATACGAAATTTGCCCAAGGGGATCGAGAATGGATACGCGTCGGCTTGCCACACTGTTGCTGGTCTCCACCGCTATTGCGATGCCGATGCTCGCCAACGCTCAGGAAGTTCCTGCGGCAGCGTCAGATCAGCCCGCCTCTGTCGTCTCAGAACCTGCACCCGCAGAGACTTCAGAGCCTGCGCCAGAAGAATCAGAAGTCTCCATACCCGGTGAAATCGGCGAAATTGTCATCACCGGACGTCGCGATAGCAGCATTGTTCGAACCGCGCCGCAGGTTGTCTCTGTTCTAACCGCCGTCGAAATCGCCCGCACGGGTGAAGGTAATATCGCTGGCGCTCTTAGCCACGTGTCCGGTCTAAGCCTGGTTGGCAGCGGCTATGTCTATGTCCGCGGCCTCGGCGATCGCTATTCACTCGCGCTTCTCAATGGTTCGCCTCTGCCGAGCCCAGAGCCGCTCAAGCGGGTTGTTCCCCTTGATCTGTTCCCCAGCAGCATCATCGCCTCGTCCTTGGTCCAGAAGAGCTACTCAGCCAATTTCCCCGGTGAATTTGGCGGCGGCGTTATCAACCTGACCACCAAGGCGATCCCGCGCGAGCCCTTCCTGTCCATCGGCTTTGGCGGTTCGGCTGATACCGAAACAACGGGTCGTTTGAGCTATACCTATTATGGCAGCACGTCCGATTGGTCAGGCTATGACGATGGCAAGCGTGACATGGTACCGGCCCTCAACGCCTTTATCGCGAGTGGTGAGCGGATCAGCTCGGGCAATATCAAGACCGGTGATATTGCGCGGCAATTGGTTACGGGCCGAAATGCCGTTGTACAAAGCATCTCAGAAACGGCGCCGAACGGATCTGTTAACATGTCGGGTGGCCTGTCGTTTGATCGCGGTGCCTATACGCTCGGCTTTATTGCGGCGGGGGGTTACAGCAACAAATGGTCAACCCGTGAAGCGATAAACCAAAACTCCTTGCAGGCTGACCTTTCCGCGCTGAATTCTGATTTTACGCGCGTGACCTCTGACAACCGGATCGTCCTCAATGGCCTGGTCGGCCTGGGTCTAGAGTTCGGTGACAATAAGCTGCGTTGGACCAATCTTTATATTCGCGACACTCTGAAACATACCCGCCTTGGGCTTGGAAACCGTAACCAAACGACTGTCGATTTTATGCAGCAGGACACGTCCTGGTATGAGCGTGAATTGATCGATAGCCAAGTCGTTGGCGAGTTCAATCTCAATGACAATTTGAGCGTCGATGTTCGTGTTGCCTACGCCAACTCAAAACGTAATTCTCCCTACGAACTGACCTTCGAATATGTCCGCACCAATGTGAAGGCGGACCCTTACGGGGCCTATTTCGTCAACCGTTTGAACAATGGTAACGGCGGTGATGCTGTGATCAGCTTCTCCGAGCTGGATGAGAAGCTTTGGTCCGGTGGTGCCGATGCTACATACCGGCTGAGGGATGGGCTGAGCGGTACAGTCGGTTACGCCTTTGCTGACACTGAGCGCACAAGTTCGCGCCGGGACTTCCAGTTCCAAGCCCCCAGCAGTTTCCCGCGCGGCGTCGATATGTTGCGGCCTGACCTTCTTCTGGCCCCAGCAGTGATCGAAGCTTTCAACATAGCCTTGGTTGAAACCAACGAAGGTAACCCGGCCTTCCTTGCGACGCTCCGCAATCAGGCGGGCTACGTTAAGTTTGACTATCAGATGACGGACACGTTGCAGCTCAATGCTGGCGTTCGTTATGAAACCGCCGAACTCGAAGTTTCACCGATCAAGATCTTCAAGACCGTAGGTGCCTCTCTGGCGGGCACCGCGCTCGAAGAGAGCTATTGGCTGCCAGCAGCTACCTTGACCTGGCAATTGGCCTCGGACATGCAGCTTCGCGGCAACCTGTCTAAAACCATTGCCCGTCCACAGTTCCGTGAATTGGTTTACCAGTTCTATTTCGACCCCGACAGCAACCGCATGTATCGCGGCAACCCGTTCTTGGTCGATAGTGAGCTGACCAACGCCGAAGCCCGTTTCGAATGGTACTTTGACACCGATCAGCGTTTCACGGCCGCTGCTTTCTATAAGAAGATCACCAATCCGATCGAGTCCTTCGTGGCGGGCGATGACTTCACGACCAGCTACGCCAATGCGCCGCAGGCCAACCTCATTGGTGCCGAATTTGACGCTCAGAAATATTTCGACCTCTCCGCCATTGAGGGTGATTTCTGGGCCTCACGCCGGATCGTACTGAACGGTAACTACACCTATACAATGTCGGAATTGAAGGTCGCTAAGAACGACCCGATTTCAGTTTTTGCCTCCTCATCCAAGAACGCCACTGACTTCTTTAAGGATGGTGCTCAGATGACCGGCCAGTCGGACCACATTTTCAACGTCCAACTTGGACTTGAAGATCGTGAAGCGCTGTCACAGCAGACCTTGATGTTCAACTATGCCAGCAAGCGCGTTTCGAGCCGTGGTCTGGTCAATTCCGGGCAGCCTGACATCTACGCCTATCCCGGCTTCTCGCTGGACTTTGTCGCGCGTCAAGGCGTGGCCGTTGCAGGCCGAGATGTTGAGCTAAAGTTCGAGGCGCGCAATCTGACAGGCCGTAATAACGAAGAATATCAGATCGTTGGTAAGAACCGCGTTGACATCAATACCTACAAGATGGGTAGCCTGATTTCAGTGTCGGCCCAGATGAAGTTCTAAGCCCTAAAGGGTCACAGGCCCTCGTTCGGCATCGACCGAACGGGGGTTTGACCGGGGTGAAGGGCGGTATAGCGCCCGTTAAGGACTATGGCAGCGGCTTGGAATTTAATCCGCATACTGTCATAGAACT
>CANKPO010000055.1 GCA_947484535.1 Caulobacteraceae bacterium | reverse complement strand
CGTCATCGCGGTGGTGGGCAAATATACCGTCCTTAAAGACGCCTATAAGTCGCTGATCGAGGCGCTGGTCCACGGCGGCGTGGCCAACAATGTCAAGGTTCGGCTCGATTGGGTCGAATCAGAGACCTTTGAAGGGGACGCAGGCGCTGCGGCTGAGCGTCTCGAGGGCGTCCACGGCATCCTCGTTCCCGGCGGCTTTGGCGAGCGCGGCGCAGAGGGCAAGATCCGGGCGGCACAGTTCGCGCGCGAACGGTCCGTGCCCTATTTCGGCATCTGTTTTGGCATGCAGATGGCCGTGATCGAGGCCGCGCGCAATGTCGCTGGCATCAAGGGTGCGTCCTCGACGGAGTTTGGCCCGACGGCCGATCCCGTGGTTGGCCTGATGACCGAATGGGTGCAGGGCAATGAACGCCTTCAACGCCAAGAGGGCGATGATCTGGGCGGAACCATGCGTCTAGGGGCCTTTGAAGCGGTTTTGACCCCCGGATCGAAGGTTTGCGACATCTATGGCGGCCTTTCCATCCGCGAGCGCCATCGCCATCGCTATGAGGTCAATATCGCCTATCGGGCGCAGATCGAGGCGGCGGGTCTGATGTTCACGGGCCTTTCGCCCGATGGCGTACTGCCCGAAATTGTCGAACGGCTGGACCATCCTTGGTTCGTCGGCGTGCAATATCACCCCGAACTCAAATCCCGCCCCTTCGCCCCACACCCCCTCTTCGCCAGCTTCATCGGCGCGGCGAAGGTGCAGAGTCGGTTGGTTTAAAAGGGTCTTTCTGACCTCACTTGAACTTGTCGGCGGTTTAGGGCATACACCGCCGCTCATTCGACGGAACAGGTTCGTGACCCGGCCCGGCGACACCTCTTTAGATGCTCCCGAGCAAGAGATTCAGACATGGCTGTTCCTAAGCGTAAAGTTTCCCCATCGCGTGCTGGCATGCGTCGTTCGCACCAGGCTTTGGGCGCTAACTCCTACATCGAAGATAAAGAAACCGGCGAACTGCGCCGTCCTCACCATGTCGATCTGAAGACCGGCATGTATAAGGGCCGTCAGGTTCTGACCCCCAAGGAAGACTAGGGGCCTCGGGTCTCGGTCGGGCGATTGAGAGCGTCTGACTGCTGGACCGTTGCTGTTCAGGCGGCGCGTGAGGCATTCCTCGCGCGCCGTCTTTATTTTATCGCCCGCTGATGCGGGACTGCTCAGAGGACTGCCATGACTGAGATCGTTGATATCGTCGCCCGTGAAATTCTCGATAGCCGGGGCAACCCAACCATTGAGGTCGATGTGGTTCTGGAAGACGGAGCCTCGGGCCGCGCCGCCGTTCCGTCGGGGGCCTCTACGGGTGCTCACGAGGCCGTAGAACTGCGCGACGGCGACAAGAGCCGCTATCTGGGCAAGGGCGTGCTGCAAGCCGTCGGTGCGGTCAATGGAGAGATCTTTGACGCCCTGTCCGGCATGGATGCCGAGGACCAGCGCCGCATCGACAAGTTGCTGATTGAGCTCGACGGCACAGCCAATAAGAGCCGCCTAGGGGCCAACGCGATATTGGGCGTGTCCTTGGCAGTCGCAAAGGCCGCTGCCGACAGCGCCGCCCTGCCGCTTTACAAATATGTCGGCGGTGTTTCGGCCCGTGTTCTGCCTGTGCCGATGATGAATATCATCAATGGCGGGGCCCATGCGGACAATCCGATTGATATCCAAGAGTTCATGATCCTACCCACCGGCGCGGCCAACTTCTCCGAAGGCCTGCGGATGGGGGCTGAAATCTTCCACGGCTTGAAAAAGGCCCTGAAGGACGCGGGGCACAATACCAATGTCGGTGATGAGGGCGGCTTTGCGCCAAATCTCGGATCGGCCGAAGAGGCCTTGGCCTTTATCGTCAAGGCCGGTGAGGGTGCAGGCTACCGCGTCGGTGACGACTTCGTTCTGGGCCTCGATGTGGCCTCGACGGAATTCTTTAAGGACGGCCTCTATCACCTAGAGGGGGAGGGCAAGGTTCTCGATCAGGGCGGTATGGTCGATTATCTCGCCGGTCTCGCGGCAAAGTTCCCGATTGTCTCGATTGAGGATGGCTGTTCGGAAGATGATTTCGAAGGCTGGAAGCTGCTGACCGAGCGTTTGGGCGGCGAGGTTCAACTGGTCGGCGATGATCTGTTCGTGACCAATCCGATCCGTCTGGCCGATGGTATTGAGCGCGGCCTGGCCAACTCGATCCTGATTAAGGTCAACCAGATCGGCACACTGTCAGAGACCCTCGACGCGGTCGATATGGCCCATCGTGCGGGCTATACGGCGGTCATGTCGCACCGTTCGGGCGAGACCGAGGATTCGACCATCGCCGATCTGGCGGTCGCGACCAATTGCGGACAGATCAAGACCGGTTCTCTGGCGCGATCGGACCGGTTGTCCAAGTACAATCAGTTGCTGCGTATCCAAGAAGAACTGGACGATCAGGCGATCTATGCCGGTCGCCGTGCGCTCAAGGGTCGCTAAGCGTTCAATAAAAACCCTTTATTAGCCATGTTCTATTAACCCTGACCGGCAAGACTGGTCAGGGTTTTTTAGTTCAGAGGGGATTCGCATTTGTTGGCTCAGCTACGCTCCAATTGGCGGACCTTGGCCATCGCCTTTTTGATTTTCTATTTTGGATTTCACGCCCTTGCCGGTGATGGCGGTCTTTTAACCTGGTCCAAACGCAATGAGATGATGGCGGCTCGCACGGAGGAGCTCAAGCAGCTGAAATCACAGCGAGCGGACATGGAGGCCCGTGCCCTTCTGTTGCGCAATGAGAGCCTTTCTAAGGACCTGCTGGAAGAAAGAGCTCGATCTCTACTTGGGTTCTCGGACCCGAGGGATTATGTGGTTCGTATGGAACCGCGCACCTGACCCTACGTCAGGACCTAGGGGTTCTGAACGACGCCCTCTATCGGGCTGTGGGAGTTACCAATGGCGCGAGCACGCAAAAGCGTTGAGGTCGCAAAGACCGCCAACAGCCAAAAAGACCTGCTGAAGTTCTATCGTGACATGCTGCTCATGCGCCGCTTTGAAGAGCGCGCGGGCCAACTCTATGGCATGGGACTGATCGGCGGCTTCTGTCACCTTTATATCGGTCAAGAGGCCATCGCGGTCGGCATGCAGTCGATTCAGATCAAGGGTGACCAGATCATCACCGGCTATCGTGACCACGGCCACATGCTGGCAGCAGGGATGGACCCGCGCGAGGTCATGGCCGAGTTGACAGGACGCAGCGGCGGCTCCTCACGCGGCAAGGGTGGCTCGATGCACATGTTCTCCATCGAAGCCGGGTTCTTCGGCGGGCATGGGATCGTCGGGGCTCAGGTGTCGCTGGGTACGGGTCTGGCCTTGGCCAACCAGTACAAGGCCAATGGCAATGTCGCCTTCGTCTATTTCGGCGATGGCGCGGCCAATCAGGGCCAGGTCTATGAGAGCTTCAACATGGCCTCGCTGTGGAGGCTTCCCGTCGTCTATGTGATTGAAAATAATCAATATGCGATGGGCACCAGCATCGAACGCTCCTCGTCCGAAACCCATCTTCACCGCCGAGGCGTGTCCTTCAACATTCCGGGTGAAGAGGTTGACGGCATGGATGTCGAGGCCGTGCGTGAGGCTGGTAGCCGCGCTGCCGCCCACGCCCGTGACGGCCATGGTCCCTATATTCTCGAAATGAAGACCTACCGCTATCGCGGCCACTCCATGTCCGATCCGGCCAAGTACCGCACCAAGGAGGAGGTGGACGAGGTCAAGAAGACCCGCGATCCCATCGATCATCTGCGCGAGGTTCTGGACGCCAAGGGCTGGGCCGATGAGGTCGCCTACAAGGCCATTGACGGTGAGGTGAAGGCCATTGTCGCGGACGCGGCTGAATTTGCCCGCACCTCGCCCGAGCCGGATCCGGTTGAGCTCTTTACCGACGTCTATCTTGAGGCCGCCCAATGAGCGTCGACATCCTCATGCCCGCCCTGTCTCCGACTATGGAGGAGGGCACGCTGGCCAAATGGTACGTCAAGGTTGGCGACACCGTTAAGGCGGGCGACGTGATCGCTGAGATCGAGACCGACAAGGCGACCATGGAGGTCGAGGCCGTCGATGAGGGCGTCATTGAGGCCCTGCTGGTCGAGGCGGGCACCGAAGGGGTCAAGGTCAATAGCCTGATCGCGCGCCTATCGGGCGAGGGGGCTGCGAGCCCCTCCGCGCCTGAGCCGGTTGAGGCCGCAAAGGCACAGCCGCGCGCGGCTAGTCCTTCACCGACGGTGCAGACCGTTCTGGCAGACCCTGACCTGCCTGAAGGCACGACCTTCATCAAACAGACCGTGCGCGACGCACTGCGCGACGCCATGGCTGAAGAGATGCGTGCCGACGACCGGGTCTATCTGATGGGCGAAGAGGTGGCGCAATATCAGGGGGCCTATAAGGTTAGCCGCGACCTCCTTCAGGAATTTGGTCCGCGCCGGGTCATTGATACGCCGATCACAGAACATGGCTTTGCCGGTCTGGGCGTTGGCTCGGCCATGGCGGGGCTCAAGCCGATTGTCGAGTTCATGACTTGGAACTTCGCCATGCAGGCCATCGACCAGATCATCAATTCGGCGGCCAAGACGCTCTATATGTCCGGCGGACAGATCAAGTCGTCCATCGTCTTCCGAGGTCCCAATGGCGCGGCCTCTCGCGTTGGGGCGCAGCACAGCCAAGACTATTCGGCCTGGTATGCCAATGTTCCGGGCCTGAAGGTGGTGGCCCCCTATGATGCCGCCGACGCCAAGGGCCTCTTGAAGGCCGCGATCCGCGATCCCAATCCGGTCGTCTTCCTCGAGCATGAGATGATGTATGGGGTTGAGTTTGATGTGCCCCAGATCGACGACCATGTCGTGCCCATCGGCAAGGCCAAGGTGCGCCGCTTCGGCCAGCACGTGACCATCACCGCCCATTCGCGCATGGTCGGTCTGGCCCTAAAGGCGGCGGATCTGTTGGCGCAAGAGGGGATCGAGGCCGAGGTGATTGACCTTCGCACCCTGCGGCCTCTGGACCATGCCACCATCGTTGAGAGCGTGCGCAAGACCAACCGTCTGGTCACCACCGAAGAGGGCTGGGGTCCGATGGGTGTTGGCGCAGAAATCATCGCCCGCGTGGTCGAGCATGGCTTTGATTATCTTGATGCACCGCCCATGCGGGTCTGTCAGGAAGATGTGCCCTTGCCCTATGCCGCCAATCTCGAAGCCTTGGCCCTGCCCAGCGTCGATAAGATCGTCCAGGCGGCCCGCGCCGTCTGTTATGTGAGCTAAGCCCATGTCCATCGACATTCTGATGCCAGCCCTGTCTCCGACCATGGAAGAGGGCGTTCTAGCCAAGTGGCATGTGGCGGTGGGGGACACCGTCAAGGCCGGTGACGTCATTGCCGAGATCGAGACCGACAAGGCGACCATGGAGGTTGAGGCGGTGGACGAGGGCGTGATTTTGGCCCTGCTGGTCGCGGCGGGGACTGAGGGCGTTAAGGTCAATAGGGTCATCGCTCAGCTAGCAGGCGAGGGTGAGGTGGCACCACCCCCTTCCCCGGCTGCGCCGGTACTTCCCCCAAGGGGGGAAGATCTAAGACCCGCAAATCCTCCCCCTCTGGGGGAGGGGGACCGCGAAGCGGTGGAGGGGGTTGGTCCCTCTTCAGACCGTATCGCAGCCTCGCCCCTAGCCCGGCGTCTAGCGCGGGCAGCGGGGATTGATCTGGCCAGCCTCATAGGCAGCGGTCCCCATGGCCGGATCATCAAGCGCGACATCGATGGTCAGGCGGGCAGAAAGCCTACCCCAGTTCAAGCCGCGCCGACGACCGCCTCTGCCCCACGCCAAGTGCAAAGCCTTGAAGAGCTAGGCATCGCGCCGGGTTCCTACGATCTGATCCCGCTCGATGGCATGGGCAAGACCATCGCGCGGCGCATGACCGAGAGCTTTAGGGATATTCCCCACTTCCCCCTCTCGATCGATCTGGAACTGGACGCTCTGCTCGAGGCGCGCGCACGCATCAATGCTGGTCTGGAAGCCTCGGGCGTCAAGGTTTCGGTCAATGATCTGATCATTCGGTGCGCGGCGCTGGCGCTGAAGCGGGTGCCCATGGCCAATGCCAGCTACACGCCGCACGGGATCGCGGTCCATCACCATGCTGACATCGCCGTGGCCGTGGCTATCGACGGGGGCCTGATAACCCCGATCATCCGGGCTGCTGAGACCAAGGGTCTGGCCCAGATCGCCACGGAGATGAAGGACCTGGCGTCCCGCGCCCGCGCGCGAAAACTAAAGCCCGAAGAGTTCCAAGGCGGCACCTTCTCGATCTCCAATCTCGGCATGTTCGGCATCAAGAGCTTCGCCTCGATCATCAATGAGCCGCAGGGCGCAATCTTGTCGGTCGGGGCAGGGGAGAAGCGGGCTGTGGTGAAGGGCGATAGCCTCGCCATCGCGACTGTCATGACCGTGACCTTGACCTGCGATCACCGGGTTCTGAACGGGACCATTGGCGCTCAGTGGCTCAATGAATTCAAACGGTTGATTGAAGATCCTCTGATGATGCTTATATAGGGTTTTGGCTATGGAATTCGATCTCGTCATCATCGGAGCCGGTCCTGGCGGCTATGTCGCCGCCATTCGCGCCAGTCAACTGGGCATGAAGGTGGCCATTGTCGAGCGTGAAGCGCTGGGCGGTGTCTGTCTGAACTGGGGCTGTATCCCGACCAAGGCCCTGCTCAAGTCAGGCGATCTCTATGAGACCCTCGGCCATCTGGAGGACTATGGCCTGTCGGTGACGGGGCGGTCCTATGACTTTACCAAGGTCATTGAGCGCTCGCGCGGGGTGTCCAAGCAGCTCTCGTCCGGCGTCGCCTTCTTGATGAAGAAGCACAAGATCACGGTCATTGAGGGCACGGCCAAGCTGGAAAAGAGCATGCCATCCCCCAAGGTCATCGTGGCCCTGAAGGCGGGCGGCAATCGCACAATTCAGGCCAAGTCTGTCATCCTCGCCACCGGTGCCCGCGCCCGCGTCATCGAGGCAGCCGGTCTGGTGCCCGATGGCGAGCGAATCTGGTCCTATCGCGAGGCCATGGTGCCCAAATCTGCGCCCAAGCGGCTGCTGGTCATCGGGTCCGGGGCCATCGGCATTGAATTTGCCAGCTTCTATCGCGCGCTCGGCTCGGAGGTGACGGTAATCGAGGCGCTGGACCGCATCTTGCCGGTCGAGGACGAGGAGGTCAGCATCGCGGCCAAGAAGGCCTTTGAGCGCCGGGGCCTCGCCTTCCGCGTCGGGGCCAAGGTGGTCAAGCTGGCCAAGACCGCCAAGGGCGTTGCGGTCGATCTGGAGGTCGGCGGCAAGGCTGAACGGCTGGAGGCCGACATTGCCATTGTCGCGGTCGGCATTACCGGCAATGTCGAAAATCTTGGCCTCGAAGCGCTGGGCGTCAAGGTCGAGCGCGGCCATGTGGTCACGAACGCCCATTCGGCAACCTCGGTCGCGGGGCTTTATGCCATTGGAGATGTGGCCGGACCGCCCTGGCTCGCGCACAAGGCCAGCCATGAGGGCGTTCACTGTGTCGAGCATCTGGCCGGAGAAAAGCCTGCCAACCTGACCGCGCCCATCCCCGGCTGTACCTATGCCAATCCGCAGGTGGCGTCGGTCGGCCAGACCGAGGCGCAGGCCAAGGCGGCAGGCCACGAGGTCCGCGTCGGGCGCTTTCCT
>CANKPO010000054.1 GCA_947484535.1 Caulobacteraceae bacterium | reverse complement strand
TGCGCGGTGCCTATTCTACCGGCTTTCGCGCTCCGACCCCGGCGCAGCTGAACTCAACCTCGACCTCCCAAGGCCTCGACACCAGAACCCTGCAGCTGTTCACCTCTGGGCGCCTGTCGCCCCTCAATCCGGTCGCCACCTTCTTGGGTGCAAAGCCGCTAAAGCCTGAAGAGTCCAAGACCGTTACCGGCGGCTTCGTGTGGCGCAACAATAGCGGCTTCTCTGGTACGATTGACGTCTATCAAATCGACGTTTCAAAGCGCTTCAGCACCTCGGCCACTGTGGCGGTGACACCTGCCATTAGGGCTAACCTTGTCGCTCTTGGTGTGTCCGGTGCCTCGGCCTTTACCTCGATCAGCTGGTTCACCAACGATTTCGACACCCGCACAAAAGGCGTGGACGTCGTCGGGACCTATACGCGTCAGATTATGGGTGGGAAGTTAGACCTTACCGGGGCGTACAATTATAATGAAACGACCGTGACGGCAGGCTCAATTTCGGCCAATCCGAGCCAGAAGCGCCTGTTCGAGGAATCGCGCCCAAAGAACAACTTCACGGCGTCTGCGACTTGGGGTTCGGGGCCATTCGAGATTGTGGGCCGGGCGCGCTATTATGGCGGGTGGACGGACTCTACGGGCAACTCCACGGGCCTGATCTTCCAAGAGTTCGATGCCCTGTCTCTGTTCGATCTGGCCGCGATCTATCAGGTCAATCCGAACCTCGCCTTCAAGGTTGGTGCAGAAAACATCCTCGGCACCTATCCTGACGAAGCGCTCTTCCAGGCTAGCCGCGGTCTCATCTATTCGCGAAATGCGCCTTACGACAGCAATGGCGGGAACTATTACGTTCGGCTTGATGTCCGGTTCTAAACCGGACGGTCTAGCCCTAACGCGGCGCGGGCTCCTAGGGTCCGCGCTTGCGGCCGGGCCGGTCGCAGCCAAGCCGGCACGGGATTGGGCGCAGATCGCCGCCCAATATGACGTCACCGGCGAGGTCATACAGTTAGAGAACGGCAATTGGGGCATGATGGCCCGGCCCGTTCTGGCGGCCTATGAGCGCCATCTAAGGCGAGTAAATCGGGAGACGTCTTTCTACTCCCGGCGCGGCTATGGCGCAGACCTCGACCGCGTGCGGATCCGGGCTGCGGCGTCTCTTGGGGTTATGCCAGATGAGATCGCTTTTACGCGCGGCGCGACCGAGGCCCTGCAGGCCCTAATTGGCGGCTATAACCGGTTGCGCCCCGGGGATGGCGTTCTCTATTGCGATCATGACTATGATGCGATGCAGACGGCCATGCGCTGGCTGAAGACGCGTCGGCAGGTCGACGTCATCAGCATCAACCTGCCTCAGCCCGCGACCTATCAGGGCTTGATAGAGGCCTATGAGGCAGCCCTGATTGCCCATCCAAAGATAAGGTTGATCCTCTTAACGCAGGTCAGCCATCGCAATGGTTTGGTCCTTCCCGTTGCAGAAATCACGGCCATGGCCAAGGCGAGGGGCGTGGACGTCATCCTCGATAGTGCCCACGCTTGGGGCCAGCTTGATTTTCGGCTTCCAGACCTGGGGGCTGATTTTGTCGGCCTAAACGGCCACAAATGGATCGGTGCCCCTGTGGGGGTTGGGATCCTCTATATCCGCCGGAGCCGAATTAGCGACATCGACCCCTTTATGGGCGAGGATCAGACCCCGCCAAATGATGTTCGCGCGCGGGTGCACACCGGAACCTCCAACATGGCCGCCTATCTGGCTTTGAATGAGGCATTGGATTTTCATGAGGCCATTGGGGTCAAGGCCAAGGCTCAACGTTTGACCGCCTTGCATCGAGCTTGGAGCGAACCTTTGCGCTCTGTGGCCGGGGTCGAAATCCTTACACCGACCGATCCGCGACTATTCGGCGCCATTGGGGCCTTTCGTCTTTCCGGCCGGACCTCTGATGCGGATAACATTGCCTTGGCCAGACGCCTGCTGGATCAGTTTGGCATTTTCACAGTCTATCGTGCTGGCCTCGCCGGTGGGGCCTGCGTTCGCGTAACACCGGCCCTGTTCACCTCAGAAGCCGACGTGCTCAAGCTCGCGACGGCAGTGCGGGTGATCGCGGCCGGATAGGCTGCATAGCGGTTCTAACGCTGCGTACTTTTGGGTTCGAGCACCCCTTGCAGACTTTACAGGGGCTTGTATCACCGGGGTGAAGCGGCGGTTAGCTTCTGTACTACACGAACGCGTCGCGCCCGCCGCCGCCCTCCCCGCACCTATCGAGGCTGACAGAAATAGAGGCTTTCGCCATCATGACGGCAACTAGCACCGCACTTGGTTTAGCGCGCTAGACTAGGCCGATGACGGGCTTGCCAGTGACAACGCTGCGATCGATGCTGACATATCAGGGACAGGATAGTCCCTGAAAGCTAAGGGCTGCGGCCCCAACAAACTATCGACAAGTCCGGCGTTTATCCAACGTCAAAAGACCCGCATATGCGACTTTGTGTCATAATTTCGGTTGATGATACAGAATGCCCCTTAGTAAAGTCGAGTCTGGTCCGGCCGATAGCAGTACGACGCCGCAGACCCTAAGGGTCGATATCAACCAGATGCCCCGGGTGCTTCTGCGGATCACCCGCTTGGCCCTACGCCATAGGGGCAGAATGGCCTTGGCAATCGCCTGTTCCGTCGGATCTGCGGCAGCAAGTTTGGCTCTGCCGCGGCTGTTCGGTACCGCTGTTGATGAGGCCCAGTTTTTGCTCAGAGGTGGAAATTCTCCTCAAGCGACTGTTAATGCTGCCCTTTGGACCACAGCTTTCCTAGCCATCACCGCCACATTCATTCGTGGCATCCTGACCATGTATGCTGGCTATCTCGGTGAATATGTGAGTCAGCAAGTGGCCTACGACCTGCGTCTGCGCTTCTTTCGCCAGATGCAGAACCTTTCATTCGGGTTTCATGACCGCGTCCATTCAGGCGACTTGATCACCCGCGGGATGCTCGATCTTGAAGGCACGCGGGTGTTCATTCAGAACGGGGTCCTGCAGACCGTATCCCTGTTGTTGCTGTTGGGCTTTGCAGGCGTGATGATGGTGTCCACCGATCCTCAGATGGCAGTGATCGGCCTGCTGTTTGTGCCGATAGCGGGCCTAGCCCTAGCGCGAATGGGTTTCCTGCTGCGCGTCGCCTGGCTGCGAATTCAGGAGCTTATGGCGAACCTGACCCTGACCATGGAGGAGAACCTCCAGGGCGTGCGCGTTGTGCGGGCCTTTGCTGCTAAAAAATTCGAGATGTCTAAGTTCGACAAGGCATCGATCGATACCCTTAACCAAGCCTACAAGCGGATCATATTGAGGGGTCGGGGATTGTCCGCAATGACCCTGTCCTTCTATGCCTCAATGGGAGCCCTGCTCTGGTATGGCGGCCACCAGGTCGCTGTCGGTGCCATGACCGCCGGTCGCGTCATGGAATTCTTGACCTATATGAGCCTGATGCAGACGCCGATCCGGCAAGTGGCCATGATCTTCAACTCTGCGGCGCGGGCCACCTCTGCGGGTAGCCGTCTCTTTGAAATTCTTGATCTTCAGCCTGAAATAGCAGATCGGCCCCAGGCGACCCAATTGGTGGCGGGGGCCGGTATATTGCGGTTTGACAAGGTCGGCTTCGCCTATGGGGACGCAGCAATGGCCCTGTCAGACGTTTCCTTCGAGGTACGCCCCGGGCAGACTCTCGGCATCGTCGGCCCCGCGGGCAGCGGCAAGTCGACAATCGCAAGCCTAGTCCCCCGCTTCTATGATGTTACCGAAGGTTCCATCACCATAGACGGTCAGGATGTGCGCAACGTCACCCTAGCTTCGTTGCGAGAATATGTCAGTCTGGTGCCGCAAGAAGCCTTCCTGTTCGACAACTCCATCGGACACAATGTGGCCTACTCCGATCCGTGGATGCCGGACGAGCGGATTATCGAGTCTGCCGTTACAGCTCAGATTCATGATCACATCTCCACATTGGCCCAGACATATGAGACCAGAGTGGGCGAGCGCGGCTTGGCCCTATCCGGAGGGCAGCGTCAGCGCCTGACCATTGCGCGGGGCGTGGCGCCAGAGCCGGGGGTGATCATTTTCGATGACAGCGCCGCGGCCATAGATTCTGTCACCGAACGGCGCGTTCGCGACGCCCTTGCCGGGGCTACCCGTACCAAGGCGACCATCATCATCGCCCACCGCCTGTCATCGCTGATGCACGCCGATGAAATTATCGTCCTTGAGGCCGGGCGCATCGTCGAGCGGGGCACGCATGAACAGCTTATCACATTTGGAAAGACCTATGCCGCAACCTTTCGGATGCAGTCACAAGCAGCCACCCTGGACGCACATCAACTCGCACCGGGCGACGATACCGTATGACACCAGACGCTCCCCATCTCTCAGCCCAGCAACCCAAACCTAGGGCTCGGGCGCCCCGCGCCACGCTTGGCGTCGCTGAAGACGATGTGGCCTTCGCAAGTTTTGACGCCAAGGTGGTCCGCCGGTTCCTTGCCTTTCTCAAACCCCATGGCCCCGCCTTCATCTGGGCTCAGGTCGCGGTACTGACAGCGGCCATGACGCAATTGGCAATTCCGGCCATGATCGGAAAGGCCGTCAATGCCGCAGTGGCCCGCCAAGAAACGATGCTGGACCTAGCGCTCTTGGCTTTTGTCGGGCTGGTGGTTGTCTACCTGGTGACCTCATTTCTGGAGCAGTGGCTGTCCGCAAGATTGGCCCAGCGTGTGATCTTCGATATTCGCCGCAAGCTTTTCGCACATTGCCAAGACATATCCCTTTCCTTCACCGACAAGACCCATGTCGGGCGGATCATGTCCCGACTGCAAGGCGACGTGAACACCTTGCAGGACCTGCTTGAAACCTCAACAGGGGCTGTCGGCGACCTTGTCATGCTGATTGGGATCTCAGTGGTTCTTGTCAGCATGGACTGGAAGCTGGGACTTTTGACCCTCACGGTGCTTCCGCCCATGTTGGCCGTTCGTGCGGTCTGGCTTCCCTATTCGAAGAAAAGCTTTTTGGCCGCGCGCGATGCCTCATCCACGGCAAATTCGGCTTTGGCCGAGAACATCAATGGTGTGCGGACTGTGCAGGAGAACCGCCGCGAAGCCATAAACTTCGAACTCTACACGGAAAAGGCACACGACAACTTCCGAGCTCAGGTCGGGGCCGCATGGATGACACAGATCATGACCCCGATGGTCGATATTCTGACCGGGTTTGCCATGGCGATTGTAATAATCGTTGGCGGTGGGGCGGTGCTAGACGGTCGCCTTGAGGTAGGCGTGATGGTCGCCTTTATCTTTTATCTACAAAGATTCTTCGAGCCGGTCCGGATGTTGTTGATGCAGTACACGGTTATGCAGCGCGCGATGGCGGCCGCGCACAGAATCTTCGAAATGCTGGACGTGCCCGTCGCCATCCAAGACGTGCCAAACGCGGTTGCTCTTCGCGGCGAGCCGCCGACGGTGGAGTTTCGCCATGTCACCTTCGGCTATGACCCCAAACGGCCAGTTTTGCATGACATCTGCCTGAAGGTGGAGCCCCGTGAAGTGGTGGCCCTTGTGGGACCCACAGGCTCGGGCAAAACCTCGATCATTTCGTTAGCCCACCGTTTCTACGACACAGATCAGGGTCAGGTACTGGTGGGCGGCCACAATGTCCGCGATGTGACACTGGACTCCCTTGGGCGGATGATCGCCATGGTGCTGCAAGAACCATTTCTGTTCACCGGGACAATCGAGGAAAACATCCGCTACAACACCCTTAAAGCCACCACTGAAGATATTGTCGCTGCGGCTAAAGCTGTTTGCGCCCATGATTTTATCATCCAGTTACCAGATGGCTACCAGACGAGACTAGGACAGAGGGGGCGAAACCTCTCTATGGGTCAAAGGCAGCTCTTGTCCTTTGCGCGAGCTCTGGTGGCCGATCCTCAGATCCTCATTCTCGACGAGGCCACGGCCAATATCGACAGCTTCACAGAAAGCGCGATCCAGAAGGCACTGAAAGTGTTGTTTGCGGGGCGGACCTGCATTGTGATCGCACACCGTCTGGCAACCATCCGCGACGCAGATAGGATCGTCGTGATGAAGCAGGGACGTATTGTGGAAGACGGGTCGCACGACACATTGCTGCGGTTAGGCGGATTGTACTTCCAGCTCTGTGCATCGGCCCATGCTTCCTTTGACGATAGTGCCCAGGATGTGAGCGCCCAGGCTTCAAGCGCGACCTGATGTGGGGGCAGCAGTCATGACTGGCGGGTGGGAAGTCTCAGCGGCAGCATCTTTGAAAGAGTTTTAGGCTTTCGCTCAAAAAATAGTTTTGGCCTCAAACATCCCGCGTGGCGCGTGACGGGCCGGCACTGTTCATTAGAATACTAATATACAGGTGCTGAAGGACAGAAGCTGAACAAATGCGCCTTTTGTGCCCAAGTTCTGTTCATGAAAACAACAGAAATGTCATCCTGCATTCGTATCGCCGTCACGCGTGATCTGTATGAAAACTCCCTATCGAATTTTTAGGGAAAGTCATGACACAGTCGCTAAAGCGTCCTGCTCGCTTGTTTAACACGGTCGCTGCAGCGGCGATCCTGAGCCTAGGCTGTGTGCAATTTTCCGCCGCTCAGCAGGTCAGTGAACAGCCTGTCCCCGAAGTCGAAACCATCATTGTTACCGGCTCCAACATTCGTCGCGCGAACCTTGAAACGACGATTCCCATTACGGTGCTCGACGAGCGGGCCATCGAATTGCGCGGGGCACTGCTGCCGTCCGATCTGCTGACCTCTTTGCCGTCAGTAAGCAATCTGCCTGAGAATGAGACCCGTTTGGGATCTTCCGGTGCGCGCGGTGATAATGCCAACTTGAACCTGCGCAACATGGGCGCAACAGCAACATTGGTGCTGATCAATGGCCGTCGCATGGCCATCAATCCATTCACCGCAGGCCTGTCGCAGGCGGTCAACATCAACCATCTTCCGACCCAGGGAATTGCACGGATCGAAGTCCTGCGCGACGGTGCATCCTCAGTTTACGGTTCTGATGCGGTTGGCGGCGTAATCAACTACGTCTTGAGACGCGATTTCGAAGGTGTCGAGACGCTCTTGCGCTACAGCCAACCTGAAGCAGGTGGCGGCGAGAGCGCGCAGGCCGCTGTAACCTTCGGAACCCGCTTCGCAGACGACCGTGGACGCCTGTTCGGCACAGTCGAAGGGCTTTCGCGCGACTCCACGCTGCTGACTGAGCGAGATTTTAGTCGCACCTCTTTGAACGTGGACCGCGCACCGGCTCCGTTTAACGTCTTGGGTGGCCCCTTCGATGCGCGATCTGCACGCGGTTTTTGGCCCACATTCCGAATTGGAACATCCACAGCCAATAACTACTTCCGGCCTGTGAACGGCACGCCAGCACTGACCTCAGCCGCGCCGAGCCGCACGACCAACCCAGAATTCTTCTTGGATTTGAATCAGTTTGGATTTGCATCCCCGAAGACCACCCGTGGCAATGCCTTTGTGACGGCAGAATTCGATATTACTCCGCGGCTCACCGCCTTCTCGGAGTTTGGATATTACGGCTCTTCATCCACCATGCAGCGCCAGCCGTTGGCACTGAATGCGCCAACGTCAGACCAACTCATGGTGATGCCCGTTGACAGCCGGTTCAATCCTTATGGCTCGCGCTTTTACCACCCTACCGGCGCCCCCAATGCCGACGGCACGGCGCGCGTCGTAGGCACGCCGCGTACCGTCAG
>CANKPO010000053.1 GCA_947484535.1 Caulobacteraceae bacterium | reverse complement strand
GCTCGAACGCGCCGGATATGAGGTCAAGGCCTGCGCTGATGGCGAAGAGGCGGTGGCCGAGCTCGATGATCGCTGGGACCTCCTATTGACCGATATTGTCATGCCCGGCATGGACGGGATCGAGGTGGCACGCCTCGCCGCTGCACGCCAACCTGACATGCGCATCATGTTCATCACCGGCTTTGCCGCCGTCGCCCTGTCCTCGGGCAACCAGACCCCGCAAGGCGCCAAGGTGCTCGCCAAACCGATCCACCTGCGCGAGATTGTCACCGAAGTTGAAAAGCTGATGGCCGCCTGAGCACGGGCAGTGCGAGGCCTTTGACATTTCCCCATCAGAGCCGCTTGCCTTGAGCGCGCCGGGTCTGTATATCCCCGCTTCCCGCTCCTCACCGGAGCCCGGTCGGACGCGTAGCTCAGCGGGAGAGCACCTCGTTGACATCGAGGGGGTCACAGGTTCAATCCCTGTCGCGTCCACCATTTTTCTAATTTGATGATCGATCAAAACACCCCTTTAGGGCGGTGTCCCTTCCCCTTGCCCTCAACGCCGCCTTCCCCACGAAGGCGGGGATCCAGATCAGGGCTAACCGGCCGTGAGCGCTCCGCAGGTCTGGGTCCCCGCCTTCGCGGGGAACACGGATGTGGGGGGCGCTGCGCGGGCAATGACGCGGAAAAAACAAGGCCCCCTTCGGCGCTACGCGCCACTTCCCCCAAAGGGGGAAGATCTAAGACCTGTAAATCTTCCCCCTCTGGGGGAAGTACCGGCGAAGCCGGGGTAGGGGGTCAGCCCTAATCCGCCTTCAGGTCCGGGCGGCTGGCCAGGAAGGCGGCGCGTTCTTCAGGGGTCATGACCTTGCCGGGTTTGCGGCGGCTGACCTTAGGCGTTGGTGGCAAGAAAGCGGCGGGCTTGACGTCCTTACCCTTGAGGTCGGTCAGGCGGGTCTTGCTGGGCTTGGTCATGATCTCATCCTGCTGCACCATTGGAGGGGACTATGGAGCCGACCCGCCCCCTTGGCTAGAGGCCGATCTGGGCGAAAGGAACGCTAAGGCCTTGAACCTCGGTGCCCTCTTCATTGCGGATCGACAGACGCAAGGATTTGCCGGCCCAATCGATCTCCATCAGGCCCGAATTGTTGAGGGCATAGGCCGGGCCGATCTGCTGGCTGCTCATCTCGTCATTGGTCGGCCTAATGGTGCGGTTGAGCGCCGAGGCCGTTAGCTCGACCATCGGATAGTCCACCAGCCCCGACTGGCGATAGAGCGCGGCCATGTGCCGATCACCCGACACCATCACCACCCCCTTGGCCCCCGCCTGATTGATCGTACGAAAGAGCCGTGCCCTTTCCTGCGGCAAGGTGTGCCACGCCTCATAGCCATGCCCATCGGCCAGTACCTGCACCGACGAAACGATCAGGCGCAGGTCGGCGGGCTGTTTCAGCTGCTCGGCCAGCCAAGCCCACTGGACCTCGCCCAGCATGGTCTTGGTGCCATCCTCGTCGGGCACATAACGTTCCTTGCCCTTGGCGCCGCGCTGATCCGTATCTTTCAAGTCGCTGCGGAAGGAACGGCTATCGAGCATGATGATCTGGACCCTCTGGCCCTTGGGGCCAAAGATCCGCGCGCCATAGATGCCAGGATGGTCTTGGCCAAGAGCGCCTTCGCCCCAAAAGCCGTCAAACAGGGCCTCGGCCCGGGCCTTGCCGCTATAGTTCACCCCAGCATCATTGGCCCCATAGTCATGATCGTCCCACGTGGCCAAGATCGGCACGCTTTTGTTAAGGGCGGCAAAATCGGCATTGGTGGCCAGATCGCGATAGGCCTTGGTCAAGATAGGCAAGCTCGGATCAACCGCAGGATCATCGCCATAGACATTATCGCCCAAGGCCAAGAACAGGTCTGGCCTTGAGGCCAGCACCCCGCGAAGAGCCGGAACCGGCCAAGTCTCCTTCATGCAGGAGCCGAAAGCGATGCGGGTTAGGACCGAATCAGAGCCCAACATCTTGGCCGCCACAGGGCGTTTGACGATCTCTTGCGCCTGGGCGGGATGGGCCAGAGACAGAAGGGCCACAAGGCCAAGGGCACGGATCATGGAACACCTCTAGGAACGGACAGGTCTATTGTGCCGATGATCTATGACTGGGCTGTGACGTCAAACCGATTGCGCCAAGAGGCGAGGTAAATCGCGCATATGGTCAAAGACCTCAGCCCCAGCATCGCGCAAAGCCGTCGCAGCGTGAGGCCCTTCGCCCGCATAGCCGAGAACCCGCATCCCCGCCGCCTTGGCTGCCGTCACGCCAGAGATAGAATCTTCAACAACAATGCATCGGGCGGGGTCTGTGCCAAGGGTCCGTGCCGCGTGCAGGAACAGGCCCGGGTCAGGCTTCCAGTGACCGACCTCATAGGCGCTAAAGATGCGCCCCTCGAAGCGCGGATAAAGACCGGTCAGGCCAAGCGTGTGGGACAGCTTTTCCAGCGGACCATTGGAGGCGACGCAATAGGGCTGGCGGATCAGGCCGAGCGCCTCATGGACGCCCTCGACGGCCTTAAGCTCCTGATCAAAGGCTAGGGCCGTAGCGCGGCGTACCTCCGCGATGAAGCCATCCCCCAAAACCCGGCCCGACCGGCGCTCGATCTCCGCAACACAGAACGCGATCTTGCGGCCACGAAATAGCTCCATAGCCTCCTGAAGGTCCATCGGCGCCCCAGCCGCCGTGGCCGCCTCGGCCATGACCCGGTTGGCGATAGGCTCACTGTCGACAAGGACGCCGTCACTGTCAAAGATCACCAACTCAATCGGTTGAAACATCAGCCCCTCCTCGCCCGCCACTGCTCCCGGCTCTGGCCCCAGATGTCGATGGGGATTTCGATGGGGGGTGGCATCAGGTCTTGGCGCAGGAGGGTTGAGCCCAAGCGGGCGGCCACGGCCTGAGAGGGGTGATTGGCCGGATCGATACAGTGGATGACCTCGGTCCAGCCCAGATGGTCAAAGGCCCAGTCGATGGCCGCTGTCGCCGCTTCGGTGGCGTAGCCCTTGCCGTGGAAGGCAGCGCCGAGGCTCCAGCCGACCTCTGTTCCCGGCCAACCCTCCGGCTGCCAAGGTCCAACGCGGCCAACCCACAGGCCTGTCGCCTTTTCCACCACCGTAAAGAACGAGAAGCCCTGCATGGACCAGGCCCCGGCGATGCCGATAAAGCCGCGCCAAGACACGGCGCGCGGTTGCACGCCGCCAATATAGCGGGCGGTGGCCTCATCGGCCATCAGTTGGGCACAGGGTTCGAAATCCTCGGCCACAGGGGGACGAAGGATCAGGCGCTCGGTAACCAGGGTGGGTCCAAGATCGCTGCTGATCATCGCAAGGCTCCGCAAAAGAAAAAGGCCGCCAGATCGCTCCGGCGGCCTCTATCATAGGATGATCAAGAGCCCTTAGGCTAGAGACGGTTCGATCTCTTTGCAGGCGGCGATCAGGCCTTGGACCGAAGCGACCGAGGCGGCGAACATGGCCTTTTCTTCGGCATTGGTTTCGAACTCGACAATGCGCTCAGCGCCGTCCTTGCCGATCACCACCGGCACGCCGACATAGAGCCCGTCCAAACCATACTGACCGGTCAGATAGGCGGCGCAGGGCAGGACGCGCTTCTTATCCTTAAGGAACGAGGTCGCCATAGCGATGGCGCTTTCAGCGGGCGCATAGAAGGCCGAACCGGTCTTGAGCAGGGCGACAATCTCGCCGCCGCCCTTGCGGGTCCGTTCGACAATGGCGTCCAGCTCGGCCTGGGTCATCCAGCCCTGCTTGACCAGATCGGGCAGGGGCAGGCCGCCGACGGTGGAGTGACGCACCATAGGCACCATGTCATCGCCATGGCCGCCAAGGGTCCAGGCCTTGATGTCCTGCACCGAGATGCCGGTCTTTTCGGCGAGGAAATAGGCGAAGCGAGCGCTGTCGAGCACGCCAGCCATACCCACGACCTTATTGTGCGGCAGGCCCGAAAATTCGCGCAGGGCCCAGACCATGGCGTCGAGCGGGTTGGTGATGCAGATGACAAAGGCGTTGGGGGCATAGGTCTTGATGCCCTCACCGACGGCCTTCATGACCTTGAGGTTGATACCCAGCAGGTCATCGCGGCTCATGCCAGCCTTGCGCGGCACGCCAGCGGTGACGATGCAGACATCAGCGCCCGCAATATCGGCATAGTCATTGGCGCCCTTAAGGATGCTATCCTTGCCGAACACGGCGGAGGCCTCAGCAATGTCCAAGGACTTGCCCTGGGGCGTGCCTTCAGCAATGTCAAACAGGATGACGTCGCCCAGCTCTTCGCGGGCTGCGATGTGAGCAAGGGTGCCACCGATCATACCGGCGCCAATAAGGGCGATCTTCGCGCGAGCCATCAAGCGTCTCCAAGGTCTAAGAGGAAATGAAAAGGTCCCGGGCGGAATAGACCCGGATGAACGACACTGCAAGACCATCAAGGTAGCAATCAGAATAGACGCCCGACGATCTGATGCTTAAAAGCTGTCCGAACATTGACGAGGCGCACCATGTCCAAGACCAACCCCGGCCGCTATTTCGAAGATTTCCGTCTAGGTGAGGTTCTGGCCCACGCGACGCCGCGCACGATCACGGCGGGGGATGTCGCGCTCTATACCGCCCTCTATGGCCCGCGCTTTGCCCTCTTTAGCGCCGATAGCTTTGCCCAGAGCTGCGGCCTTGGCCAAAGCCCGGTCGATCCTCTGATCGTCTTCCACATGGTGTTCGGCAAGACCGTGCCGGATGTGTCGCTCAATGCCGTGGCCAATCTGGGCTATGCCGATGGCCGGTTCCTTGCCCCTGTCCATGCGGGTGATACGGTCTCGTCCAGCTCTGAGGTCATTGGCTTAAAAGAAAACTCCAACCGCAAGACCGGCGTGGTCTATGTGCGCACCACCGGCATCAACCAGCATGGTACAGCGGTGCTGACCTATGTGCGTTGGGTGATGGTGCGCAAGCGCGAGGAGGCCGCCCCGATCGCGCAAGAGGCGGTCCCTGCCCTGCCCACCTGCGTCTCTGCATCCGATCTGGTGATCCCGGCGGGCCTGTCCTTTGCCCAGTATGATTTTGCCCTGGCAGGCTCGGCCCACGCCTTTGAGGACTATGAGATTGGCGAGAAGATCGACCATGTCGACGGCATGGCCATCGAAGAGGCCGAGCACCAGATGGCCACGCGCCTCTATCAAAACACGGCCAAGGTCCACTTTAACCAGTATGAGCGCGCCAAGGACCCGACGGGTCGGCGCCT
Organism: Caulobacteraceae bacterium; assembly: GCA_947484535.1. Taxonomy (GTDB): domain Bacteria; phylum Pseudomonadota; class Alphaproteobacteria; order Caulobacterales; family Caulobacteraceae; genus CAISGS01. Next base: position 2,544 of record CANKPO010000053.1, on the reverse strand, counting down.
CGTCTATGGCGGCGTTGTTATCTCAACCGCCAAGGCCCTGTCCTTCAATGGGTTGGAAAATGCCGGTCTGATCCTTGGAATCAATGGCGGTCGGCACGTGAACCCCTATTTTGCCGGCGCCACCGTCTTTGCCTGGAGCGAGGTGCTCGACCGGGCTGAGATCGCGGGCCGTAGCGATCTGGGTGCTCTGCGCCTGCGTCTCGTGGCCACCAAGGACCGGCCCTGTAGCGACTTCCCGGATAAGGATAGCGAGGGAAGATATCCCGCTGAAGTCATTTTGGATTTCGATTATTGGGCAGCGGTGCCGCGCAGACGCTAATTCCTTCAGCAACAGCGAAAATTCGACTTAAAGCGATTGCGAACGCGGCTGCGATCCGAGATAGGTTTGCAGCGCTTTGAGAGAGATTCCGATGACCTTCGTGCTTGATCCGGCCTTTGACGCGACCTCTGACCTGCTCTGCGACCTGACCCTTTGCGAGGTGCGCCTGCAGTTGGATGCCCGTTATGGCTGGATCGTGCTGATCCCGCGCCGCGCGGACATGAACGAGCTTGAAGACCTGTCGATGGCCGAGCGTCTGGTCTTGATGGAAGAGATTGTCTTGGCCAGCCAAGCGGTCCGCGCGATCAGCGACGCCATCGGTCTGCCGACTGAGAAGCTCAATGTCGGGGCCTTGGGCAATGTCACCGCCCAGCTCCATGTTCATGTGGTCAGCCGCCGCAGCGATGATGCGGCTTGGCCCGGTCCGGTCTGGGGCCATAGCCCTGCCGCACCCTATAGCCCTGATCTAATTGAGAAGGCCCGCGCCGCAGCCCTCGCCGTCTTTGAAGAGGCCGGATTTTTCAGCGCTTCATAGTCACGGGGATCTTGCGACTATCATCCCACAGGTTGCCAGACCATTGGCCAGGACCTGACGGCGTCAGAACGATCTCGGTCGCCGCCTCGCCATCACGCTCATAGAAATTCATCCGCAAGCTATCCTCATCCCGATAGATCTCGGCGATGAACCCAGAGCCGCCAAGAGCTGATTGACGGCGAAGATCGCGCCAAGCCCCCTCAACCCCGCCCTTGGGTAGGTCCGCCAACTGAAAGCCATAAAGGGGCTGGCCATCGGCCGTCCAAAGCCGCCAAGCCCCCTCGAGCGGACCCTGCATCTGATCCACCACCGAATAGGACTGGCGAAGCTGTCGGTCGAAAGCCTCCTCCTGAGGCGTCAAGGGTCCGCCGGGGGTCCGGCCCACCTGATCGATGGTGACGGGTGCCGGATCAGGCTCGGCCTGGACGGGCTGGGCGCAAAGGACCACAGGCATGGCGACCAGCGCCACACCCGTTAGGACTGTTGCCGCCCAGCGACGCATCATGGCTAGGCGGCTGCCGCTTCGGCGATCGCGGCCGCCACGGCGACAAGGCTCTCGGCCTGCACCAGATGCAACAGCTCCGCCATACGGCCCTCGACGCGGATCGCGCCCTTGCCCTGATTTTCTGGCAGGGCGAAGGCAGCGATGACGGCCTTGGCCCAGGCGACCTCCGCCTCGGACGGCGAAAAGATAGAGTTGCAGATCTCAACCTGCTTGGGGTGGATCAGGGTCTTGCCGTCAAAGCCAAAATCAACGCCTTGCTCGCAGATGGCGCTCAGGCCCTCTTCATTGTCGATATCATTATAGACCCCGTCCAAGATGGTCAGGCCATAGAGACGGGCTGCTGCAACCGACAGGGACAGGGCCGCATGGAAGGGCGCGCGGTCGGGCGTCTGACGGGCGCGCATCTCCTTGGCCAGATCATTGGTGCCCATGACCCAGGTGGTCATACGGCTGGAGGTGCTGGCCTCAGCAATCTGGGGCAGGTTAAACAGGCACCGGCAGGTCTCGATCATGGCCCAAAGCTGGGTCGAGGCTGGGGCCGCCGCGATGGCCGCATTATAGGCCGCGACATCGGCGGCATCATTGACCTTCGGAACCAAGATAGCGTCCGGACCAGCTGCTGCCGCCGCTGCCAGATCCTCCGCCCCCCAAGGGGTGTCCAAGCCATTACAGCGAATGACCAGCTCGCGCCGACCAAAGCCCCCCGCCTTAACCGCTGCCACCGCCTGCTCACGGGCCAAAGCCTTAGAGTCCGGCGCCACCGCATCTTCGAGATCCAAGATCACCACATCGCAAGGCAGATTGCGGGCCTTGTCGATGGCCTTGGCATTGGAGGCGGGCATATAGAGGGCGCTGCGGCGCGGCTTGGCGGTCTTGGTCACGGATCAGGTTCCCTTAAGTCGAATAACGGCACGATCAGGCATTTGTCAGACGCCTCTTAGCCTCTAAGATGGGGCCATGACCACCCGTTATGACGAGACCGCACTGAACGTTTTAGGGCAAGAGCTTTTGCTCTGTTCCAACGCGCCCCTGACCGGATTTTTCCGCAATGGCTGCTGCGAAACCGGACCCGATGATCTGGGGCTCCATACGGTCTGCGCGGTCATGACCGCCGAGTTTCTGGCCTTTAGCAGGCGCGCGGGCAATGACCTATCAACGCCGCGTCCCGACCTGCATTTCCCCGGC